>CANFJP010000057.1 GCA_947447485.1 Chitinophagaceae bacterium | reverse complement strand
TGCGGTAGTTGTAGGAATGGTGTCGGTATTATTGATTAAAAAATTTAATATCAAAACGATTTATGGTGAGACAATTGTTTTCCAGTCTAAGCCATTTAACAAAGGGCAGGTGTATGGTGGATTGCTCTTTGGATTAGGATGGGCCCTTACAGGTGCTTGCCCTGGTCCGCTATATGCTCAAATAGGATCTGGCGCAACAATTATTATAGTTACATTATTATCCGCTATTGTGGGCACTTGGTTTTATGGATTGATTAGAGAAAAGTTACCTCATTAAATACACTCATTAAAAAAGCGCCTTCAAATGAAAGCGCTTTTTTAATTGTCATCGAATTATCTTTTAGATTCCCATTTTAGATTTCAAATTTTCGTCAATAGCGTCTAGGAACTCCTCGGTATATAAATAATGATCGCCATGGTTAACTTTATTTCCATGGATACACACTGCTAAGTCTTTTGTCATTTTTCCGCTTTCTACCGTTTCGATACAAACCGTTTCTAATGCGTTGCAGAAATCAATTAGCGCAGTATTGTTATCTAGTTTACCGCGAAAGGCAAGTCCTCTTGTCCAAGCGAAAATTGATGCAATAGGGTTGGTGCTGGTTGGCTTGCCTGCTTGGTGATCGCGGTAGTGACGCGTTACCGTTCCGTGAGCTGCTTCTGATTCCATTGTTTTTCCATCAGGAGTAATGAGTACAGAGGTCATTAATCCTAAGGATCCAAATCCTTGAGCAACAGTATCTGACTGAACGTCTCCATCATAATTTTTACAAGCCCACACAAAATTTCCATTCCATTTCAACGCACTGGCAACCATGTCATCTATCAAACGATGCTCATAAGTTATCCCTGCTTTTTCGTAAGCAGCTTTGAATTCATTTTGATATACTTCTTCAAAGATGTCTTTAAATCTTCCATCATATTTTTTAAGGATGGTATTTTTTGTTGAAAGGTAGAGTGGCCATTTTTTACTAAGCGCCATATTGAAACAACTTCTTGCAAAACCGAAAATGCTTTCATCGGTATTGTACATAGCCATTGCTACTCCATCCCCTTTGTAATTATATACTTCAAATACTTGGGCTTCTCCGCCACCTTCAGGAGTAAAGGTCATGGTCAATTTTCCTTTTCCTTTGATGACAGTATCGGTTGCACGATATTGATCACCAAATGCATGTCGTCCAACAATAATGGGTGCCGTCCAATTTGTAACCAATCTTGGTACATTTTTCATAACAATAGGTTCTCTGAAAACGGTGCCATCTAATATGTTGCGAATAGATCCGTTTGGACTTTTCCACATTTGTTTTAAGTTGAATTCTTTTACACGTGCTTCATCTGGAGTGATAGTGGCACATTTGATTCCAACACCACATGCTTTGATTGCATTCGCTGCATCAATGGTCACTTGATCATTGGTTTGGTCTCTGTATTCCATTCCCAAATCAAAATATTGAATGGGCACTTCTATATAAGGCAGAATTAATTTGTCTTTAATGAATTTCCAGATAATTCTTGTCATTTCATCTCCATCTAGTTCTACTACTGGATTGGTCACTTTTATTTTTGCCATGCTTGTGTAATTTTGAATGCGAAATTAAGGAAAAGAGGGGATAATTGATACTTGATTCTGGATATTAGTTTCTTGTAGTGTACCCTCTGCGCCCATGATAATTTTATAAGCGATAGTAATTTATATTTTCAATATTGTTAGATACTACAATTGATCCATTCTCCATCAAATTGTACATTCGAGAATTTTTTGTAAAAGTTAATAGCGGGTTCATTCCAATCCAACACCTGCCACACCATGCCTTTGTAATTTTTTTCCTTACACACTTCAATTAATTGATCGAATAACATTTTTCCAATTCCTTTACTGCGCATCTGTTCGGTTACTAAAATATCTTCTAAATAAAGTCTTTGCCCTTTCCATGTACTATATCGAATATAATAAAGAGCAAATCCTACAATTTCTTTCGAGTTGTCTTCATTGATTATTTCGGCTACATAGGCCCACCAAACGGGTGTGTCACCAAATCCACTTTCCACAAAATGATTAAATGAAACCGTCACTTCTTCTGGGGCTTTTTCATATAAAGCCAATTCATGGATTAGCTGCATCATTCTATTGCAGTCTTCTTTTTGAGCTTTGCGGATATGAATATTCATTTGTTGCTAGAGGGCTGAATGATAAAATGGATTGTAAAACTAATTATGATCAATCATTGTGTAGGTTACACCATATGATCCGTCAGCGAAATAACCATTTCCACCTGGCTGATATTCATTGTGAAAAAATCTTCTGTATACCATGCCTATTCCCTTTGCATATTTTTCCTGGCTATAATTTATTTCACTGTAACTCGCCGGGTCATTTGGATTACCAACGATCTCGTCTCTTTGATCAACCGTTAGAATATTGTCTAATGAAAAAGTTCCAATAGTACCGCTTACGCCTATGTCGCTATAAGAATAATCCCAATTATCAAGATATTTCAGCGTAGAATTAGCGGAATAAGTATCTATATAAGAATTTCCTTTCCAGCTATAGCCTAGTCTGATGGGCATGGCTAATTTTATATACCTGAGATTGTTTTCAATAAATTCTAATGTATTGATTGTATTTGTTACCATGAAACTTGCATCAGGTGTCCAGTTATCTGTATTTGTTTTTCTAATGAATCGAATGATTCTAAAAGAGGGTCTTCCCAAATTATCCGTAATCGCTGCATCTGTAAAATATTTTACTTCATTGCTGATGGTAGTATCGCGTGTACCAAAAGATATATAAACCAAAGAATCCAATTGATAAGTGATGTATTTTCCTACAATTGATGGATTGTAATCTTTGATGGATGCTGCGCTATAATTATTTTCAGATTTATTACAGGAAACCATCATCAGGCTCAATAAAAAAAATGCAACTAGCAATAGATATGGTTTCATTTGGTAGATTTTTATTTTATTAGTTGATTTTCTCGCTGAATAATTCCTCCACCTATTACGTCTTCCCCTTCGTAAAATACAGCACTTTGTCCTGGAGCAACTCCTTTTACATTGTCAAAAAACCTCACTTTAATACTTTTCCCATCACCATGGAGTTGGCTCATTGCGCCTTTGTCTTTGTACCTAATTTTTGTGATGGCTTCCATTCCATCGGGAATGCCATCGTATTTAATCCAGTTAATTCCATTTACAACCAGCTCAGTTTTATTAAGATCATTTTCAGAACCAAGAACAACCGTATTTGTTTCAGGAATAATTTCTGTTACAAAAGCAGGGCTTCCTAAAGCAATCTCAAGTCCTTTGCGTTGGCCTACAGTATAGAATGGATAGCCTTTGTGTTTGCCAATTATTTTTCCTGATTGGTCTACAAAATTTCCTCCATCTACTCGTTCTTCCAATCCTTCTACTCTGCGCTTTAGAAATCCACGGTAATCATTGTCTGGCACAAAACAGATTTCATAGCTTTCATTTTTTTTGGCCAATTCCGGATATCCAAAATCATGTGCCATTTGCCGAATGGCTGTTTTATGAAAGGTTCCTAGTGGAAGTAAAGTACGACTGAGTAAATCTTGCTGAAGCCCCCATAGCGCATAGCTTTGGTCTTTCGTTTCATCGATGCCTTTTCTTATAAAATATCTTCCATTACTGTGTTGATGCACTTGGGCATAATGTCCGGTAGCAATAAAATCACAACCTAATGCATCTGCTCTTTTAAGCAATGCTCTCCATTTAATATGCGTATTGCACATTACACAAGGATTGGGTGTGCGGCCCGCAATGTATTCATCCACAAAATTTTCAATCACAAAATCACCAAATTCTTCTCTAATATCCAAAATGAAATGAGGAAATCCATTTTCCACTGCAGCCATGCGGGCATCATTAAAACTATCTAGATTGCAGCAGCCTGTTTCTTTTTTATTGGTTACGCCTACACTAGTAGCATAATCCCATGTTTTCATAGTAATACCCACCACATCGTACCCTTCTTTATGAAGCATCAAGGCCGCTACGGTACTGTCTATACCGCCGCTCATGGCCATTAATACTTTTCCTTTTTTACTCATGATTTTAATTCAATACAAAGATAGCGATTGATTGGGTTGAATATTTGAAAAGAAGGGGAAAAGGCAAGGTTTTTTACATTTTATGCTATCTTGCAATTATGCAACAATATCTTAACCTTCTTCGTCATATTAAGGAAAACGGGACAGACAAAAGTGATCGGACTGGAACTGGCACACGCAGTGTTTTTGGGTATCAAATGAGATTCGATCTTGCTGCCGGTTTTCCTATGGTGACTACTAAAAAGACGCATCTAAAAAGTATTATCTATGAGTTATTGTGGTTTCTAAAAGGAGATACCAATATTGCGTATTTAAAAGAGAACAATGTTTCTATTTGGAATGAATGGGCAGATGAACAAGGTAACCTGGGTCCTGTATATGGTAAGCAATGGAGAAGCTGGGAAGGAGCAAATGGAGTAGTGGTAGATCAGGTAAAAGATTTAATCAATCAAATTAAAACCAATCCAGATAGCAGAAGGTTAATCATCAGTGCTTGGAATGTGGCTGATTTGCCCAAAATGAAATTAATGCCTTGTCATTGTTTGTTTCAATTTTATGTGGCAGAAGGAAAATTAAGTTGTCAGTTGTATCAAAGAAGTGCAGATGTTTTTTTAGGAGTGCCTTTTAATATTGCTTCTTATGCATTGTTAACCATGATGATTGCTCAAGTGTGCGGGTTGGGTTATGGTGATTTTGTTCATTCCTTTGGTGATGTACATTTATACAACAACCATTTTGATCAGGCAGAACTTCAATTAACAAGAACCACCTTTCCATTGCCTGAAATGAAAATCAATCCTTTAGTGAAAGATATTTTTGAATTTAAGTTTGAAGATTTCGAATTGGTTAATTATCAATCTCATCCTGGCATAAAAGCACCGGTTGCTGTTTAATGCCAAATCACCTAATGCTGTTAGTATAATGATTTCTTTAATAGTTGCCACTTCAGAAAACAATGCCATTGGAAAAAACAACCAATTGCTTTGGCATTTACCCAATGATTTGAAATTTTTCAAAAATACCACTTGGGGTGGAGTAGTGATAATGGGACGTAAAACATTCGAATCTGTTAACAAGCCTTTACCTGGCAGGATCAACATTGTCATTACCAAACAGCCCAATTGGAAAGCTGAAAACGTATTAGTGGCTTCTAATGTAGACGATGCACTGAAAATGGCAGCGCAAACCAATTGTCAAGAAATTTTTGTGATTGGGGGCGGAGAAATTTATAAAGAGTGTTTGGCTAAAGCCAATAGAATTTACTTAACAAGAGTTCATGCTGTAATAGAGGGTGATACATTCTTTCCTACATTGGAACCAAGTGATTGGACGATGAAATCTAATGTAGATTTTGCTGCAGATGAAAAAAACAACTATTCTCATTCTATTCAAGTATGGGATAAAATTTGATTAATTTCTTTAATAATAATTACTCATTCCCAATTAAAGGCCTTTGTATTCTAGATTTATTATTATTAAAAAATACCTTCATTATTGGTTCGCGTCATCCAATGGAAACGGCCATGGTATTCATTCTCCCTTTGTATATGATTTTATAAAGCAGGTGCTAAAAAACAACAAAAAACAACCTGCTTATGATTCCATTGAAAATATTCGCCATAATTTATTAAATGATTCTTCCATCATTGAGGTAGAAGATTTTGGTGCTGGATCAACGCTCATTAAAAACAAAAAAAGAAGAGTAAGTCAAATTGCAGCATCTTCATTGAAGTCTAAAAAGTATGCTCAATTACTAGGAAGAATTGTTCAATACTATAAACCTGCTTCTTTAATTGAATTGGGAACATCCTTTGGTATAACAACCTCCTATTTAGCATCCGCAAACTCCAATGCAACTATTACTACTTTTGAAGGAGCTTCAGCAATTGCTGCGGTCGCAGAAAAGAATTTTAAAGCATTGGCTATTGACAATGTTCAGCTGATTACGGGTGACTTTTCGATTAAGCTTCCTGCATTTCTGGAGAATCAACAAAAAATTGACTTTGCATTTATTGATGGCAATCATAGAAAGGCGCCCACTATACAATACTTTGATATGTTGTTGAAATCGTCTCATGAATCTAGTATGATGATTTTTGATGATATTCATTGGAGCGAAGAGATGGAATCCGCTTGGAATGATATTAAAAATCATCCTGCTGTTACGCTAACCATCAATTTATTTTTTATCGGGTTGGTTTTTTTTAAAAAAGACTTCAAAGTAAAGCAGCATTTTACCATTCGATTTTAATTTTCACTAACTTTGGTACTATAAATTTTCATATGACAATCGGCTTGCTAAAAGAACCATCACACGAGACCCGCGCTTCTCTGTTACCAGAACACATTGTTATTTTAAAAAAAATGAATGTTCATCTACTAGTTGAGCATGGCGCAGGGGAAAATGCTTATGCAACAGATGCAAAATATGTTGAAGCAGGCGCTGAAATAGCCAGTAGAAAAGAGGTGATGCAAAAATCTGATGTGTTATTGTCTATCAATCCTTTTCCAAATGAAGAGTTTGCGGGTTTAAATAAAAAAACAATCATAGGATTTTATCAAGCCCTTCAAAATGTAGCATCCATCAACCAATTGGCGACTGAAGGCTGCACTGTTTTTAGTATGGATATGCTTCCCAGAACAACGAGGGCACAAAGTATGGATGTGTTGAGTAGTCAAGCTAACATTGCAGGATACAAGGCAGTATTGCTTGCGGCTAATTTATATCCAAAATATTTTCCCATGTTTATGACCGCTGCAGGAAGTATTCCTCCAGCAAAAATGCTCATATTAGGTGCAGGGGTTGCGGGATTGCAGGCTATTGCAACTGCAAAAAGATTGGGAGCGATCGTAGAAGTATTTGATACTAGGCCTGCAGTAAAAGAAGAAGTAATGAGTCTTGGTGCAAAATTTGTTGAAGTGGAAGGCGCTGCTGATGCTACTAAAGCGGGTGGCTATGCCGTTGAGCAGACGGAAGATTTTTTAATTCGTCAAAAAGCCAAGATTGCAGAAAGTGTTGCCAAAGCTGATATTGTGATTACTACGGCTCAGATACCTGGTAAAAAAGCACCTATTTTGATTACAGAAGAAATGATCAATAATATGAAAAGCGGATCGGTGATAATTGATCTTGCAGCAAGTACAGGCGGTAATACGGATCTTACCAAAAACAATGAAACAATTTATTATAAAGGAATTTCAATTGTAGGCAATTCCCACCTTGCAGGAACCATGCCTAGTGACGCAAGCAAGTTGTATGGAAAAAACATTTTAAATTTCTTGCAATTAATAGTCAACAAAGAAGGGCAATTGAATTTAAATTTTGAAGATGATTTGGTGAAAGGTACTTGTGTGGCTCATGACGGAACGATTACGAATGAGCGGTTAAAAAACTAAAGGACTACATAAATAAATAATTATGGAACAAATTCTTAATTGGGTAACTGAAAATCAACAAATCATTTATGTGGTGATATTAATGATTTTTGTGGGAATAGAAGTGATAGGAAGAGTGCCCAGTGTGTTGCATACACCTTTAATGAGTGGCGCCAATGCAATTCATGGAGTGGTGATTATTGGAGCAATCATTGTGATGGGTAAAGCAGATCCAGATAATTACCTAGCACTTACCCTTGGTTTTTTTGCAGTAGTATTAGGAATGGTAAATGTGGTAGGTGGATTTGTTGTTACAGATAGAATGCTTGAAATGTTTAAGAAAAAGAAATAAACTTTTATATCAATTATCATTATGACTCAAGATATACTTACCATCTGTTATTTAATCGCCTCGATTACATTTATCCTTGGCCTTAAAATGTTGTCTAATCCAGCCTCAGCAAGAAAAGGAAATTCAGTGGCTGCCCTGGGAATGTCTATTGCTATTTTGGGAACAATCTTTTTGTATAAGAATGATGAAACTGGCGAGTATTTAAATAATTATGCTTGGATATTTGGAGGGTTGATTATTGGTGGTATTATTGGAACGCTTGCAGCAAAGAAAGTTCAAATGACTGCAATGCCAGAGATGGTCAGTCTTTTTAATGGAATGGGTGGCGCTTGTGCTGCACTGATTTCTTTGGTAGAATTTAATCATCTTGCCGCAGAAACAACAGTTGTTATCAGTCATTCAAAAGTATTGATCATTGTAGTGGGATTGATTATTGGATCGGTTTCTTTCGCAGGAAGTATGATTGCATGGGGTAAACTAAATGGAAGAGTAAAAGACTTGAGTTTTAAAGGGCAAAATATTCTTAATTTATTAGTATTAGCCTTGGCGTTAGTATTAGGTGCTTATTTAGTTATGCAGCCTCATCACAGTTTGCTACTGTATGTTATTCTTTTATTATCTCTTTTGTATGGTATATTTTTTGTACTGCCAATTGGTGGAGCAGATATGCCGGTAGTTATTTCATTGCTAAACTCTTTTACAGGAGTAGCTGCCGCTTGCGGTGGATTTTTATATAACAACAAGGTGATGTTAACCGGAGGAATATTGGTAGGTGCTGCCGGCACATTGTTAACCATACTAATGTGTAAAGCAATGAATCGTTCTTTAAAAAATGTTTTGATTGGATCATTTGGCGGAAACAATACAGCTGTTTCATCGGGGGCTACTTCTCAAGGTCATTACAAAGAAATCAGTTTGAGTGATACAGCAATGGTGATGAGTTATGCAAGCAAAGTAATGATTGTTCCTGGATATGGGTTGGCGGTAGCGCAAGCTCAACACAGTTGTCATGAACTTGAAAAAATATTAACTGAAAAAGGAGTGGAGGTAAGATATGCGATTCATCCTGTAGCAGGTAGAATGCCTGGGCATATGAATGTATTGTTGGCAGAAGCGGACGTGAATTATGAAAAGCTTCTTGAAATGGAACAAGCCAATGAGGAATTTTCTACTACTGATGTGGTGTTAATTTTGGGTGCAAACGATGTGGTGAATCCTGCGGCTAAAACAGATCCTGCCTCACCCATATATGGCATGCCTATTTTAGATGTTGAATTAGCTAAAACAGTTATAGTGAATAAGCGAAGCATGAAGCCTGGATATGCTGGAATAGAAAATGAATTATTTTTTAAGCCTAAAACTTCTATGTTGTTTGGCGATGCAAAAAAAGTATTGCAAGATTTATGCGCTGAAATAAAAAATACTTAATCACTATACTTATAATTCCAATTGCATCTTCTATCTAGCAATTGGCAAATGAAATATGGAAAAGCATTTGCCTTCTTCTTTGTTACACTCTCTTCAGTATGCACAGGGATTTGATGCAAATGATTTCATTAGGGTGCATCAGCAAAATGATTCTATCGTATCCATAAGAACCAATCCTGCTAAGTCTATTAATATTGCACAATCTGTTGTGCAAATAGATGCAAAAGTGCCTTGGAGTAGCAATGGTTTTTATCTTACAGAACGACCTTCATTTACCATAGATCCTTTGTTTCATTGCGGCGCCTATTATGTTCAAGAGGCGAGTAGCATGTTTTTGGAACAAGCACTTAAACAAACTTGTGATCTCGCAAAGTCATTGAAAGTATTGGATTTGTGCGCAGCACCTGGGGGGAAATCCACTTTGATACAATCAATGATTAGCAAGGATAGTTTATTGGTAAGCAATGAAGTGATTAAAACCAGGGTAAGCGTTTTGTCAGAAAATATTACAAAATGGGGCGCAGTAAATGTAGTTGTTACAAACAATGACCCTAGAGATTTTCAAAAATTATCCAATTATTTTGATGTCATTGTGGTGGATGCGCCTTGCAGTGGGAGTGGGCTTTTTAGGAAAGACCCGCATGCTATTAATGAATGGAGTGAACAAAATGTAATGCTCTGTAGTCAGCGTCAGCAACGTATTTTGGCCGATGTAATGTGTGCGTTAAAACCCGGAGGCATATTGATTTATTCTACTTGTTCTTTTTCCATAGAAGAAGATGAAGCAATTGCTGATTGGTTGTCTAGTGAATATGCACTTGAAAGCATGCCAATTCAATTAAACGAAGAATGGAATATTGTAGAATCCAAATCGCCCAAAGCCAATGCAGCTGGGTATCGTTTTTATCCAGATAAATTAAAAGGGGAAGGGTTTTTTCTAGCTGCTTTTAAGAAGAATAAAGAGGATAAGTCGAAGGGAGAATCAACATCAAAAAACTCATTAGAGCTTATGAGCAAAACCGAATTAGCTTCAATACAACATTGGATAAAAGATATTTCGAATCTTTCTTTTTTTAAATGGAAAGATGAATGTATCGCTGTTCCCCATTCGAAATTGAAAGAAATTATACTACTACAATCCTGTCTTTATCTACGCAAAGTAGGGATCAGCATGGGCGCTATTATCAGAAATGAATTGATTCCTTCGCATGAATTAGCAATGAGCACAATTGTTAGCAATCATATCAATACAATTGAATTGTCACATGATCAGGCATTACAATATTTAAGAAAAACAGATCTTACTTTAGATAATACAATAAATGGATGGACGCTCGTTAAATTTGGTGGACTAGCATTGGGATTAGTTAAAGTAATGCCCAATAGAATAAATAACTATTATCCTAAAGACTGGCGTATTCTTAACAAGTAAGGAGCGTTTAAATCAACTTATTTGTAGATATTTGCATTGACTTGATTTGTAGAAAAAAACTTCATTGTAGAATCTTCTCTAAATAATTATGAACATATGAAAAAGTATTTTTTTATTTTATTCTGCTTGCCTGTTTTTGCATTGGCTCAAAAAACCCACACAGTTGGTCCAAAAGAATCATTGTTTTCGATTGGCCGTGAATACAATGTGCATCCTCGTGAGTTGGCTCAATACAATAATATTCCTTTTGAGAATGGGCTAACTATTGGACAAGTCATTAAAATTCCTACAAAAACCACCATGGCACCGTTGCCTAAAGAGACTACTTCAACTGAAGTAGTAAAAACAGCCGTAAAACAAGATGTTCCTAAAACAGTAGAAAAGGAGCCCATCGCAACAGAAACTAAAAAAGCTTCTCCCGCGTTGACACCTATATATCATAAAGTGCAGAAAAAAGAAAACTTATATCAAATAAGTTTAAAATATAATAAAGTGCCGGTTGAGGATTTAAAAAAATGGAATAAGTTATCTGCTGATGGATTGAAAGAAGGCATGGATCTGATTGTAGGATATACCAGCAATCTTCCAGTTCAACCCGTTGATAAAAAAGTTGTAAAAGATTCAGTTAAGATTATTGCAGAAAAAACTGAAAAGACAGTTGATAAAAAAGAGACTACACAAACCAATACAATCGTTGTTAAATCTGAGCAAAAATCTCCAATAGTTACGGAAGTGATTACAGAGGTGAAGACACCTCCCTCACAAAATAGCGCATTCAAAAATAGCGGCTTCGGTGGAGGGTATTTTAAAACTGTTTTTTCAACCCAAACAAATAGTCTTTCATTGAATGAATCGGGTGTTGCTGGAATATTTAAGAGTACAAGTGGATGGGAAGATGGGAAATATTATTGCTTACACAACACTGCTCCTGCAGGTACCATTTTAAAAATTACCAATACAAGTAATCAAAAAGTAATCTATGCGAAGGTGTTAGATGTGATTCCTGATTTGAAACAAAATAAAGATATCTTAATTAGAATAAGCAATGCGGCTGCTCAAGAGCTAGGAGCAACGAATGATACGTTTACTGTTACGCTAGAGCGCTAGTGCTTGTTTTTTAAGAAAATCGGTATCCTCTCAAAAACTCTTGAATTCCCATTCTCTTTTTGCCTTCTAATTGCAGGTCAGTCACATTCATGTATCCATCTGCACAAGCAAATCTCAAATAATTTTTCTTGTCAGTGTCAAACTGCCCTGGCGTAATGGATGAAGTGCCTTCTTCTTTCTTTGCAGAAAATATTTTTAATTTCTT
>CANFJP010000056.1 GCA_947447485.1 Chitinophagaceae bacterium | reverse complement strand
GGCGGAGCAGGCGGCATTTTTAATATCGGAAAATCGAAAGCCACCCTTTTTGAAAAAGGTACAAAAGTTAACATCAATTTTGGAGATGTGGCTGGTTTGGATGAAGCCAAAGTAGAAGTAATGGAAATTGTAGATTTTTTAAAAAATCCTAAAAAATACACAGCTCTTGGAGGAAAGATTCCAAAAGGAGCTTTACTAGTTGGGCCTCCCGGTACAGGTAAAACGCTTTTAGCAAAAGCCGTTGCAGGAGAAGCGCAAGTTCCTTTTTTTAGTTTAAGCGGTAGTGATTTTGTTGAAATGTTTGTTGGAGTAGGCGCTAGTAGAGTAAGAGATTTATTCAAACAAGCAAGAGAAAAAGCTCCTTGCATAATTTTTATTGATGAAATTGATGCCATCGGTCGTGCAAGAGGAAAGAATATGATGATGAGCAATGATGAAAGAGAAAATACATTGAATCAGCTATTGGTTGAAATGGATGGTTTTGGAACAGATTTAGGTATCATCATTTTAGCGGCGACCAATCGTCCGGATGTGCTAGACAACGCATTGTTAAGGCCAGGACGTTTTGATAGACAGATTAGTATTGATCGTCCGGATCTTGTTGGACGAGAAGCTATTTTTAAAGTACATCTTATTCCTATTAAAATATCTGAGAAATTAGATGTTCATAAGCTAGCCGAACAAACCCCTGGATTTGCGGGAGCAGATATCGCCAATGTATGTAATGAAGCCGCGCTAATTGCTGCAAGAAAAAACAAAGAGGCCGTAGACATGAGTGATTTTCAGGATGCAATTGATAGAGTGATTGGTGGACTAGAGAAGAAAAATAAAATTATTTCTCCTGAGGAAAAAGAAATTATTGCCTATCACGAAGCGGGTCATGCTATTTGCGGATGGTATTTAGAACATGCGTATCCTTTACTTAAAGTAACCATTGTTCCAAGAGGAACAGCTGCATTGGGGTATGCGCAATACACACCAAAAGAACAATACCTATACAATACAGATCAACTAATTGATCAAATTTGTATGACACTTGGCGGAAGAGCAAGTGAAGATATTTTCTTTGGTAAAATCAGCACAGGTGCAAGCAATGACTTACAGCAAATAACAAAAATTGCCTATAGCATGGTTACCGTGTATGGCATGAATGACAAGGTGGGAAATATTAGTTTTTACGATCCTGCACAAGAAAACTATTTCACAAAACCTTATAGCGAAGAAACTGGAAAGATGATTGACCATGAAGTACGTCAGCTTATAGATCAAGCTTATATTAAAACCAAAAAATTACTTACAGAAAAAAGAGAGGACGTAGAAAAACTTGCAAAAGAATTATTGGTGAAAGAAGTATTGTTTAAAAGCGATGTAGAAAATCTCATTGGGAAAAGACCTTTCGAAGAGAAAAAAATACTTGATATCGTTGAAGAACCAATAACAGAAAAAAACGATGTAATAGCTGAAGGAGAAAACAATCCAACTGAGGAGATTTAAAAATTTAGCATGGCAACCACTCCAGCAAAAGAAAATATTTTAAAGAGAATTAGGCAGGCACTGAGCAATCCGGTGCCTTTGCCTTTCCCTCAAAGCGAGGGATCTCAATCTGTTTACACTTCTTCTAAGGAGGATGACGCAATCGTTTTTGCGGAAGAGTTTGTTAAATTACAAGGAAAGTTTGCTTTTTGTTTAGATGAAAAAGATTTACAAAAACAATTGGCTCAATTAATTGCTGAAAGAGGGTGGTTAAATATTTACTGCCGCGAGAAAAAATTCATTTCCCTACTTGACAATCTTTCCATCACCCCTTCGCAAGATCTCGCTACTTGCGATGTGTCTATAACAGGATGCGAATATTTAGTTGCCAGAACTGGCACAATAGTGATGAGTACCGCACAGCAAAGTGGAAGAACAGCAAGCGTATATGCGCCTATTCATTTGTGTATTGCTTATGGTAGCCAAATGGTATTTGATTTAAAAGAATCATTGCAGTTTTTTAAAGAAAAATATGCTGCTAACATGCCTTCCCTTATCACTTTCGCCAGTGGACCAAGCAGAACCGCAGATATTGAAAAAACATTGGTAACAGGTGTACATGGGCCAAAAGAAGTATATTGTTTCCTAGTTGAAGCATAACTAATTAACTTTTCACAAAATATGGAAACAACCACTTTCCAATTATTCGTTTACGGATCACTTCGAAGCGGGTTTCGAAATCCTGCCTATCAATATATAGCTAGTTTTTTTAAACTTAAAGGAGAAGCCTTGGTAAAAGGTACATTTTACGATAAAGGCAATTACCCCGTTGCAATACCCACAGAGGAAGATACTTTCATCACGGGCGAATTATATATTGCTAATAGTGGAGATGAATTTAATTGGGCCATCGCTCAAATTGATGATTATGAAGGATTGAATGTTGAATCGGGTGAAAAACCTTTGTATAAAAGGGAACTGGTTCAAGTATTTCAAGATGGCATAGCCTCAACTGCATGGATCTATTGGTATAATGAAAGTGTAGAAGGATTACCAGCATTAACCACAGGAAATTTATTGAAATATTTACAAGAAAAAAATAAACCACAATAGCAATTACACAATGGCTCATTCTAAAAACATATATTTTTTATCCGACTTTCATTTAGGTGCTCCTGATGCAGCAACTAGCTTGGTACGAGAAAAAAGAATTATTGCATTTTTAAATGAAATCAAAGACAAGGCTGAGCAGATTTTTATAATGGGGGATTTATTTGATTTCTGGTTTGAATATAAAAAAGTTGTGCCAAAAGGATATGTTAGAATATTAGGAAAACTTGCTGAAATAACAGACAGCGGCGTTCCCATTCATTTTTTTGTAGGAAACCACGATATGTGGATGAAGGATTATTTTCAGAAAGAACTTAATATTCCCGTTTATTATGAGCCTGTTCCATTTGAATTTAACGGAAAACAATTTTTACTAGGTCATGGAGATGGACTAGGACCTGGAGACCATGGATATAAATTCATAAAAAAAATATTTAGAAACAACATAGCTAAAACAGCTTTTGGATTGTTGCCCACCAGAATAGGCATTGGAATGGCAGATTTTTTTAGCAGAAAAAGCAGAGCGCAAACCGGACAAAAAGATGAGGTGTTTATAGGAGAAGATCAAGAATGGCTTGTAGCTTATTGTAAAGAGGAATTAACGAAAAAACAATACGATTACTTTGTATTTGGTCACAGACACCTACCTCTTGATATCAAATTAAACAACAACAGTAGGTATATCAATTTGGGCGATTGGATTAAATACAATAGCTACGCCGTATTTGATGGAAATGAATTAACGCTACAATATTTCAATTCGTAATATTTTGAATAAGCTTTCTCTGTATATCATTGTTTTTTTTCTTCAATTGAATAGTGCGTTTGCTCAGGTAACAGGCAACACTCCCCCTATTACACAATCTGATTCAATTTTAAAACTCATTAAATTTATTCCTGGGAAATACAATTATCTAAATGTAGATATCCTTGATAATATATATTTAATTACACATTCCAGCCAACTTAAAAAACTAAGTGCTACAGGCGACTCTCTTGCTGTTTTCAATGATGTAAAAAAATATGGCAATCCCAGCTCGATAGACGTAAACAATCCTTTGAAAATTATTGTATATTATAAAAACTTCGCCACGATTGTTGTGCTAGATAGATTGCTGGTGTTGAGAAACAGCATCAACCTAAGAAATAAAAATATTTATACTGTAGATGCGCTCTGTTCTTCATATGATAATAACATCTGGATTTTTGATGAGCAAGATTTTAAAATTAAAAAGATTGATGAACAAGGGACCATTATAACTGAAAGCGCAGACATGAGAATGTTGACCAACGAAACGCCTTCTCCTATTCAGATTATTGACGCTTCTAATCAATTGTTTCTTTACGATAAAAAAAATGGCTTTTACTTGTTTGATTATTATGGAGCATTTAAATCCTCCCTCCCCTTTTTAAACTGGCAGAATGTGGCTATTGATCACAATGTCATTTATGGATTTTCAGCAAACAAACTCTTCAGCTATACATTGCAGTCATTGCAATTAAAAGAATACAATTTACCGGCTTACATCAAAGGATATAAATCCATCAAAGCATTGAATGGAAAACTTTATGTATTAAAAGATAGCGGAGTGGAAATTTATAAAGTATTATAGAGGGCTTATTTAATCAACTCTGCCAACTCTGCATCCCATTTACCCGTCTTGCCATATTCAATAACTCTTCCTACTTCTTTGCCATTTTTTAATACAATGATTGTAGGAACATTGGTAATATGAAAAGCATCAGATATGTTTCCCCATGTTTTTTTATCTCTGTTTACACCAAAAAAACTTATTCCATTATCTGGAAAACCGCTTAACTCCTGTAGCTTAAAAAATTTCGGCAATATAAACTGAGTGTCATCGCACCAAGTACCTCCAAAAATTATAAAATGCACGGCGGTTTTGGCTGCTTCCATTGCATTGACAACGCTTACATCTGGCTTATAGTTAAGTTGATTAGACGTGTACCAATTAAAAGAAGGCTCATTGATTAAAATATATTTAGATAACACACCATTTAAAACAAACCCGCCAGGATGTTGATCGTCTTTAGAAATTGTATAGGGAGTTTGAGCGAAACTTGCCAATTGGATAATGGTTAAGATAAAAAGAAAAAATATTTTTTTCATAGCGCGCTTTAATTATAATCCGGCTTTTAATTCAAGTAAAAAAGACTGAATGTTTTTAAGCGACTCTATTGTTTGAAATTTTTGATCAGCATGTTTGCTTTTCTTTAAAAATTCCTTCGCTCCTTCTATGGTGTACTTTCTTTCTCTTAATAAATGATAAATAAGCTTAAGGTTTTTTACATCTTCTGGTCGGAAAAAACGATCGCCCTTTGCATTTTTTTTCGGCTTTAGCACATCAAATTCATTTGCCCAAAAACGAATCAATGATTGGTTGGCCTTAAACATTTGAGCAACAGTGCCTATACTGTAATAGCTTTTAGAAAAAAGAGCTTCATCATCTGGAATCTCTATTGTTTCGGCTTCTGCAGCCATATCACTTATTTTCATTCGGCCTCTCACAGACTTTTTTGGTACAGGGGCAGCCTCTGCCAATACTATTGGCTGAAGATCCACTTCAATGGGCTCTTGCTGAACAACTACAGACTTCGGTTGTTCTTGTTTTTTTTCAGGAGGATTAGCGTCCTCGTCAGAAAAATCAAAATCAAAAGTGGTTTGTCTCAGTTTCATGATAATTAAAGTTAATCAAAACTTTTTGCACTTCCTTTTGCGGCTAATTTTAAAAGGCGGTCATATTGTTCGGCATTCAAATCATTGTAAAAAAAGTAAACTGGATCTACTTCTTGACCGTTTATATGCACTTCATAATGACAATGAGGGCCAGTGCTTTTTCCTGTACTTCCAACCCAGCCAATTACCTCACCTCTTTTTACATGCTGTCCATTGCGCACCTTAATTCTATACATGTGACCATATAAAGTTTCATACCCATATCCGTGATTGATTACCACATGATTGCCGTATCCACCATTTGAAGGTCCAGCTGTTTTAACCGTTCCATCACCGGTAGCATAAATAGGCGTCCCCTGTGGTGCAGTAAAATCAAGCCCTTTATGAAATTTTGGCGTGCCATATACTGGATCTATGCGCATTCCAAATCCACTTGCAATGTGGTCTAATTGCTTATTGCTAAGAGGCTGAATGGCAGGAATACAAACAAGCTTGGCTCCTTGATCTTTGATCAATAAAGAAATATTATCATAGCTTTTAAACTGATACAGCATCCTCGCATTGATATTATTAAGTTGCTGAGCAATGTCTTTGCCCAGTTCAAATCCGTCCATTTCCTTGATTTTTTCTATCTCTTTTCTTTTCTCAATAATTTTAGCACGAGCGCTATCAGGAAGGGGATTTGCTTCGAAAATAGAGCGATACACCTCATTGTCTCTCTTTTCAAGGGCAGCCATTTGGTCTTGTAAGACTTGCACTTTTGAGGCAATCTGATTGTAATTGTCTTTTAATAATTCATACTTTTTTTTAGCTTCTATATCTGTTGGCTTGGGGAAAAATCGATTGTATACATAGATAATAATAGTGGCGCCTACAATGAGAGCCGATAATAGACTAAAAAGCCTCAGCAACTTTACACGCAGGGGCGTAATTAGCTTTTCATACTTTAAAGTATGGGTATTATAATAGTATTTAATTTTTTTCATGCCTTTTAAAACCCCTTTTGGTCTTTAAAACTCAGTCTTAATCATTAAATTGCAGCTCACACATTGATTGGTGAGCGAACGTGCAAATATAAACCTATAAATTACACAACCCATACAAAAAGACATTATGATGACGGCATCTGAAATCAGGCAACATTTTCTTGATTTTTTTAAATCAAAAGAGCACCTTATCGTTTCTTCTGCTCCGATAGTTGTAAAAAATGATCCTACGCTATTGTTTACCAATGCCGGAATGAATCAATTTAAAGATTATTTTCTTGGGAATAAAAAAGCCCCTTCTAGCCGTATTACTGATACTCAAAAATGCCTTCGTGTAAGTGGCAAACACAACGATTTGGAAGAAGTGGGGGTTGACACGTATCATCATACGATGTTTGAAATGCTTGGCAACTGGAGCTTCGGAGATTATTTTAAAAAAGAAGCCATTGAATGGAGTTGGGAACTACTAACAAAAGTATACGGGATTGATAAAGACAGATTGTATGTAACTATTTTTGAAGGAGACGCAAAAGAAAGTCTACCCAAAGATGAAGAAGCTTTTGTTGAATGGAAAAAATGGATTGCAGAAGACAGGATTTTATTGGGGAATAAAAAAGATAATTTTTGGGAAATGGGTGATACAGGCCCTTGCGGTCCGTGTACCGAAATTCATGTAGACTGCAGATCAGCAGAAGAAAGAAAAGGGATAGATGCTAAAACACTTGTAAACAACGATCATCCTCAAGTAATAGAAATTTGGAACAATGTATTCATACAATACAATCGAAAAAAAGACGGATCGCTAGAAGTGCTTCCCTCAAAGCATGTAGATACAGGAATGGGATTTGAAAGATTGGTTAGAGTGCTTCAAAATAAACAAAGCAACTACGATACTGATGTGTTTGTAGGAACAATCAAAGAAACAGAAAGAATAACAGGGAAATCATATAAAAATGGCGACGATAAAGAGAGTGTCGCTTTTAGGGTATTGGCAGATCATATTCGCGCCATCGCTTTTACCATTGCAGATGGTCAATTGCCAGCCAACACTGGTGCAGGTTATGTAATTCGTAGAATATTAAGAAGAGGTGTACGATACTACTATTCTTACCTTGAATACAAGCAACCGCTTTTGCATCAATTATTACCCATCATCGTAGATCAATTTAAAGAAGTATTCCCCGAATTACATCAACAACAAGATTTTGTAGCTAAAGTTATTAAAGAAGAAGAAGAAGCTTTTTTAAGAACGCTAGACAAAGGACTTAAAAAAATAGATGGCATTATAGCTGCTACCAAAGAAACTATTTCAGGAGCAGACGCCTTTGAGTTGTTAGATACATTTGGTTTTCCTATAGACCTTACCAGACTTATCGCTCAAGAAAATAATTTGACTGTAGATGAGGATTCATTCGAAAAAGAAATGAAAATTCAAAAAGACAGAAGCCGCGCTGCTACTGCAATGGATACGGAAGACTGGGTAATTGTACATGAAGGAAACAGCAATGGTTTTGTAGGATACGATTCACTTGAATTAACCACAAGCATATTAAAATACAGAAAAGTAAAAGGCAAAGGAAAGGAATTGTTTCAAATTGTATTAGATACTACTCCATTTTATCCCGAAAGCGGTGGACAAGTTGGAGATGCAGGTAAATTAAAAATTGGCAATTCAGCAATTAGCATCATTGATACAAAAAAAGAAAATGATTTAATCATTCATTTTACAGAAAACATTCCAGCTGAACTAACGGGAGAAGTTACCGCCACTGTTCTTTCAACAAGAAGAAAAAATATTACGGTTCACCATAGCGTTACACATTTAATGCATGCAGCATTGAGAGATGTATTAGGAAAACATGTAGCACAAAAAGGAAGTTTGGTAAATGAAGAACAACTTCGTTTTGATTTTTCTCATTTTGCTAAAGCAACAGAAGAAGAAATTGCTTCAGTAGAAAAAATAGTCAATGAAAAAATCAGGCAAAACATTCCGGTAGTCATTAAATCAATGCCTAAAGAAGAAGCGATTGCTTTGGGTGCCATGGCCTTGTTTGGCGAAAAATATGGTGACACGGTGAGGGTAGTTGTAATGGATCCAGCTTACTCAATAGAATTATGCGGCGGAACGCATGTAGGGAATACGGGCGAAATAGGTTCTTTTAAAATAACACATGAAAGTGCTGTTGCAGCTGGCGTAAGACGCATCGAAGCATTGGCTGGGGTGGCAGCAGAATCATTCATGAATGAGCAAACAGCATTGTTACGTTTAATAAAAGATCAATTAAAAAATCCAAAAGATTTGCCTAAAGCAATTGAATCCCTATTAAATGAGAATACTGCATTAGAAAAAAGAATTGAATCTTTAGAAGCAAGACAATTAGTTGGTATTCGAAATGAATTAATGCAAAAAGATGAAATCATTAATAACGTAACCTTCATCGGAGAAATCATAGAAGTACCCAATGCAGATGCGCTAAAGAAATTATGTTTCGATTTTAAAAGTCACCTACACGATCACTTGGTGGTGCTCTGTGCTAATATTGGAGGAAAAGCATTTGTGGCAGATGGACTAAGCGAAACGGTGGCAGTTGCTAAAAATTTAGATGCATCAAAAATAATAAAAGAAATAGCGGGGCCACTAGTTAATGGTGGCGGAGGCGGACAAAAAACACTCGCTACGGCAGGTGGACAAGAGCCAGGAAAACTAAAAGAAGTAATTGAACAAATTAAAAACTTACTATAAAAATTATAATATGAATAGCAGAAAAATTGCATTGTACCTATCGATATCCATTCTTATTTTTTCTTGTAAACCAAAAATAGAAAACCATGATTTCACTTTAGTAGGAAATCTTTCCTATGCTGTAGATCAGAAAATATTTCTAGAAGAATTATATTTTAGTGAAAAAAATCCTGAAGTAGCAGATACCGGATTAATTAAAAACGGAAAATTTATTCTTTCAGCAAAATCAATGGAAGAAGGATTGTATCGCTTGCGCTTAGAAAAAAGCGACGTTAGCTTTATATTTATCAATGATCAACCCATTATTGAATTTAAAGCAGACATACACGATGCTGGAATTAAAAACACCACTTTCAATACTCCAGCGAATATGTTACTAAAAAACATGTTAACAGACCTTGATAATAAATTAACTGCTATAGAAAATCAAGATAAAAAAATAAAACTGGTAACTATTGATAGTCTCCTTGCGATAGAAAATGTAACAAAAGACAAGCTGCAAGAAGACTATAAAAATTTCATCATTCAGCAAATTGACACTAGCTCAGATCCTATCGTATCAATGTTTGCATTAGGATATACTAATAATATCGATCCTGCATTATTGAGCAAACCAATTGCTACCCTGTCAAAAAGATTCCCTACGCACAAAGGAATAGCAGACGTTATTGTACAATACAATAAAATGATGGCGCAACCAAAACAACCCAGTACTAGCAAAGCAGGCATCCCCGCTGTGGGCGATATGGCGCCAAACATTACAATGAATGATGTGAATGGAAAACCTTTTTCATTGAGTGAATTAAAAGGACAATATGTATTAATTGATTTTTGGGCGAGTTGGTGCGGGCCTTGCAGAGGAGAAAATCCTTATGTAGTAGCTGCTTATAATAAATTTAAAAATAAAAACTTTACTGTTTTGAGTGTTTCGCTAGATGAGGAAAAAGATGCTTGGTTAACAGCCATCAAAGAAGATAAGTTAACCTGGAAACACATAAGCGATTTGAAAGGATGGAATAGCGATGTTGTAAAACTATATGGCTTTGATGGAATACCATACAATTTACTAATAGACCCTCAAGGAAAAATTCTTGCTACAGAATTAAGAGAAAATGCCTTAGGTGACTTTCTTCAAAAAACGCTACAATAAATCAACATACAACTAGACTAATTTTTTGATTGACCTGATTTCGAAGAGTTAAAGATCAATAACAGAACAGGTAATAAAATTAGATTGGTGGCTGTTGCAGATAATAATGTAACTGAAGTAAGCCAACCCAAAGCAAAAGTTCCACCAAAACTACTTGCACAAAAGATGATAAACCCTGCAGTCAGCACCAAGGAGGTGTAAATAATACTCAACCCAGTTTGCTGAACCGTATTCTTCACTGATGCTTGAATGTTGTTCCCCGTAAGCGGAAGATCTTGTCGATAATTAACTAGAAATCGTATGGTGATGTCAATCGCAATGCCCAATGAAACACTAAAAACCAATACCGTAGATGGTTTCAATGGAACACCCGCCCAGCCCATGACTCCTGCAGTAATAATAAGTGGAATTAAATTGGGCACAAGAGAACAAAATAATATTCGGATAGATCTAAACAAATAAAGCATGCACAAGGCAATCAATAAAAAAGCCCAAAATATACTTTCCTTTAATCCATTGATAATAAATTTACTCCCTTCTAAAAAGGTAATGCTTGTTCCAGTTAATGAAACTTTATATTGCGAAGAATCAAAATATTGATTGGCTTTTTGCTGGATATCATTTAAGACAATAGGTAGTTTTTGGGTACCTATATCAGCCATGCTTACACTAATGCGGGTATAGCGCCTACTGCTATCAATAAACGAAAGAAGCATTTTAGAGAAATTATTATTAGCATTGTTGTTTTTGGTAGGCTTTAAATATTCTCCTACAAATGCACCATCGAAACTGTTGGGCATTAAATATTGAGTAGAATCATTTTCATAGAATCCTTGTTTTGCGAATTTTAATCCTTCTGCAATACATAAAGGCTTGTTCATTTCGTCTTTCTGTGCAATATAGTTTGACAATGAATCTACCTTTTCGAAAACTGCCAAAGACTTCATTCCCGCAAGTCCATTTTTCTTTTTTGTATCAATAACAATTTCAAGCGGCATTACTCCTTTGAAGTTGTTTTCAAAAAACTTTAAATCTGTAAAAATCTTATCTGTCTTTGGTAAGTCATCTACGATATATGCTACTGATTTCAATCGAAGAATTCCTGCAATTGAAACAATCAATACAATTGAGGTAACAACAAGAATTGTTTTTTTATGACCAAATACCCAAATTTCAACTTTATTTAAAAACAGTCCAATCCACTTGTTATCTAAATACTTTAACTGAGTTTTACTTGGTACAGGAAGAAAACTCAATACAGAAGGAAGCAGAATAAAAGAAATCATAAAAATAATCATGATACTTATTCCAGATACCGCTCCAAACTCTTTTAGAATAGCACTCTTGGTTAATGCAAAAACAGCAAATCCAATGGCTGCAGTAATATTGCAGAAAAGCGTCACTACGCCCATTTTACTAACCATGTCAACCAGTGCAGTTGACTTCCTTAATTCAGTTGAAGGTTCACTACTTTGTAGATAAGACGTATGATATTTATTAATAAAATAAATGCAGTTGGGAATTCCAATCACCACCACCAATGAAGGAATCAAAGCCGTTAATAAAGTAATTTTATATCCGAATAAATAAATCAATGCTAGCGTCCATATCACTCCTAAAATCACTACAGCCAAAGAAATAAATGTAGTGCTGATTGACCTGAAAAATATTAATAAAATAAATACGCTTAATAGTAAGGATCCAATTAAAAATAACCTCATCTCTTTTCTAATTCTTTCTGCTACTACTGTTCTGATTAATGGTAAGCCACTTAAATGAACATCGATTCCTGTGCTATTTTTAAATTCATTGGTTGCATTGGTTATGCCTTGTACAACATCCACCCTCGCCGCCGAATTAAGGATGTCTTTATTGATCTTAATCCCCATTAGATAAGCATCTGTAGTGGGATTATAGAGCATTGATTTATAAAAAGGAAGATTC
>CANFJP010000055.1 GCA_947447485.1 Chitinophagaceae bacterium | reverse complement strand
TTTTTGCCTTCTAATTGCAGGTCAGTCACATTCATGTATCCATCTGCACAAGCAAATCTCAAATAATTTTTCTTGTCAGTGTCAAACTGCCCTGGCGTAATGGATGAAGTGCCTTCTTCTTTCTTTGCAGAAAATATTTTTAATTTCTTTCCTTCAAAATCACTGAACGCAGTGGGATAGGGAGAAAGTCCTCTTATCAGATTGTGTATTTCATTACAAGTTTCATTCCAATTTATTTTACAAGTTGCTGTAAAAATTTTAGGCGCTTGTTTGATTGTGTCTGTACCAACAGATTCGATATTTTTTTGCGGTGTTTCTTTGATAGTATCTGCAGCAATTCCTTTGATTGTCTCTAATAAAAGGGCGGCGCCAATTTCTTTCATTCGATCGTGCAATTCACCTGCAGTTTCATTTTCCCCAATCCATATTCTATCGGCAAGTAGAATGTCTCCTGTATCAATTTCGTGCTTCAGTTTAAATGTAGTAACACCGGTGTAGCTTGCTCCATGTATGATTGCCCAATTAATAGGTGCTGCCCCACGATATTGCGGTAATAAAGATCCATGAACATTTACCGTTCCCATTGGTGGCATGTTCCACACTGCTTCTGGAAGCATTCGAAACGCAACCACTATTTGAACATCTGCATGCAACGATTGTAATGTCTGTAAGAAAGCAGGATCTTTTAATTTTTCTGGTTGTAGTATAGGCAATCCTTTTTCTACCGCATATTTTTTAACTTCACTTTGTTGCAATTCCATTCCTCTACCTGCAGGCTTATCAGGCGCAGTAATAACTCCTACTATATTACAGCCATCTTCATATAGTTTACTTAGAGATGCAACGGCAAATGCTGGAGTACCCATAAATACTATCCTGCAATCTTTATAATTCATTTTTAATTTTTAAAGTCTTCATACAACAAATATTTTTTTCTGATCGCTCTGAATGTTGTTAATCCAGGTGCCCAACTCTTTCTTATTTCCTTTTCACTGACTCCATTTTTTATTTGTTGCATTAAAATATTATTTCCTGCAAGCTTATCGAAAAAATTATTTTTTAAAAAGAAACTGTCTTTTCCTGGAAACAATTGGTAGGCATCTTTCAGGTATTTTATTTGAATTTTATTATTGACTGATTGCAATACCTGTTCTTTTGTTCCTGAAAGATTCCACCCATAACATTTTTGATAAAAGCATTTGCTACTCTTGGCTCCTTCATTTGGAAGGGGGGTAAAAGAAAATAGGCTATCTGGGAGTGTTGGATGACCAAACACTTGAAATGGCTTATCGGTTCCTCTTCCTTCACTTAATACCGTTCCTTCGAAAAAGCAGGTAGAAGGATAAAGGTACAAAGACTGCATCTGTTTTAAATTAGGAGAGGGATGCACAGGTAAAATGTATTTTGATAGATGCGTATAGTTTTTACAGGGTATTATTTTGACATTATCAGCATCAATCATTTTATTGGCATCGGCAGAAAGCCATTTTTCTCCGCAAAGCATTTTTGCATATTCTCCGATGGTCATTCCATAAACAACCGGAACGGGCTGCATTCCTACAAAACTCTTATAATTCAAATCAAGCACTGGCCCATCTATATAAAATCCATTTGGATTGGGTCGGTCTAATAGGATAAAGGATTTTTTGTTTTCTATAGCGGCTTCTAGATAATATTGTAACGATGAAATAAAAGTATAAAATCGAACCCCCACATCCTGAATATCAAAAATCATCACGTCTATATCTGCCACTTCTAAAGGCGTTGGTTTTTTATGATCGCCGTATAAACTAATCACAGGAATGCCCGTTTTGTTGTCTATACCATTGTTAACATGTTCTCCTGCATCTGCTGTTCCTCTAAAGCCATGCTCGGGACTAAATATTTTCACAACGTGTACGCCAAGGGTTACTAAGCTATCCACTAAATGCGTTCCCTTAATCATGGAAGTTTGATTGGCAAAAACAGCCACCTGCTTATTTTTCAAAAAAGGCAAATACAAGTCAGTTTGAGCAGCACCTGTTACAATTTCATCCCTATTTTGAGCAATCAATTTTGATTGTGCACAGGATGAGATGGAGCAGATTGTTAGTATACCGAATAAAATAAAGAAGATGCCTTTCATGGCTCAAAGTTGAGTAAAGTTTTTTAATTCGGCAGAGTAGTTTTTTAATTTTATTTTTGCGCTCAATTAAGGTTTGTTTTTGCGTTTAATTTCAATAGTGCTAAAAAATGCAGAAATGCCCAATACTCATTTGCCGTTGAGTGTTTCATCGGTATTTTAACCAATAAAAAATCAAACTATGCAACAAGTTAAAGCGGGTGATGTAGTGAAAGTGCACTACACTGGAAAATTAACATCAGGAGAACAATTTGATTCTTCTACAGGTAGAGAGCCGTTGGAATTTACAGTAGGAGCAGGACAAATGATCAAAGGATTTGATGATGCAATGCCTGGTATGCTAATCGGCGACAAAAAAACAATCAACATTGCACCTACGGATGCGTATGGAGAAAGAACAGAAGAAGCAATCATCGAATTTCCTAAAGAAAATGTTCCTGCAGACATGAAGCTTGAGCCAGGAATGACTTTGACCTTGAGCAATCAAATGGGACAGCCTGTTCCTGTAATTGTAGTAGAGGTAAGAGAAAGTGTAATCATATTGGATGCGAATCATTTTTTAGCTGGAAAAGAATTAATTTTTGATATTGAATTGATAGAGATAGCATAATACCAATACATTCATTTCCAATTAGTAGGTTTAAATTCAAACAATGGACATAAATAAATCTGAATTAGTTGATCGGTTTGTGCGGTATGTACAAATAGACACTCAAAGCGATCCCAACAGTGACGCACATCCTACAACCGAGAAACAAAAGGACCTGGGTAAATTGTTGCAACAGGAATTATTACAAATGGGCATTGCTGATTCATCTATCGACTCTTTTGGATATGTATATGGAACTATTCCCAGTAACACAGAAAAAAAGAATGTCCCCGTTGTATGCTTTTGTGCGCATGTAGATACAGCACCCGATTGTAGCGGTACGAATGTGAAGCCTATTGTTCATCACAACTATAATGGAGCCGATATTGTTTTGCCTGATGATCATGCTCAAGTTTTAAAAACAAGCGATTCTCCGTATTTAAAAAATCATATTGGTGGCGACATTATTACTGCAAGTGGTTCCACTTTATTAGGGGCAGATGACAAAAGTGGCATTGCGGTAATCATGCAAGCAGCGCAATATTTGATTAGTAATCCTTCAGTTAAGCACGGCGACATAAAAATTTTATTTACCCCCGATGAAGAAGTAGGAAAGGGTACTGCAAAAATTGATATGCAAAAATTAGGTGCGCAGTATGGATATACATTAGATGGGGGTGAAGCAGGAAGTTTGGAAGATGAGACTTTTAGTGCAGACGGTGCAACAGTTATTATTCATGGAGTCATAGCACATCCTGGTTATGCAAAAGACACCTTGGTAAATGCAATTAAAATTGCAGGGGATATTCTTGATAGTTTACCCAAAAGCGAATGGAGTCCCGAAACAACTGAAGGTAAACAAGGGTTCGTGCATCCTGTATCTGTAAATGGCATTTCTGAAAAAACAACCATTCAGTTTATTGTTAGAGATTTTACCAGACAAGGATTGCGTGAGCATCATCAAAAACTCAAGTCTATTATTACAGATGTTGTATCAAAATATCCTGGTGCGAGCATGGAATATGTGGAGCAAGAGCAGTATAGAAATATGAAGGAAATGTTAGACAAACACCCTTCAGTTGCGCAATTTGCTGCTGAGGCGATTCAAAGATCCGGACTTACCGTAAAGAAAGAAAGCATTAGAGGCGGTACGGATGGTAGCCGATTAAGTTATATGGGATTGCCTTGTCCGAATATCTTCACCGGAATGCAAAATATTCACAGTAAATTAGAATGGATTGGAGTGAATGATATGTTAAAAGCTTCCGAATCCATCGTACACCTTTGTCAAATATGGGAAGAAAAGAGTTAATATCTTTTCAACTGTACATTCTATATTCAATTACCTTTATATTCTAAATTTTAAAGTATGATTTTAGTAGTACAATATTGGTGGCTGATTTTATCTGCACTAATAGTTTTCAGCGGATTGTTTACTGTCAATCAAGGAACGATTGCAGTGATTACTCGTTTTGGTAAATATGCTGGAGTGCGTTTGCCAGGACTTAGATTTAAAGTTCCACTAATTGATCAGGTATACAAAAGAGTAAGTATACAAAACAGGTCAGTAGAATTAGAATTCCAAGCAGTCACCATTGATCAGGCAAATGTTTATTTTAAATCGATGTTGTTGTATTCTGTACAAAATGCCAATGAAGACACGATTCAAAAAGTTGCCTTTAAATTTATCAGTGATAAAGATTTAATGCAAGCATTGGTTAGAACAATCGAAGGAAATATCAGGGCTTTTGTTGCTACTAAAAAACAATCTGAAATATTGGGATTGCGTAGAGATATTGTTGAGTTTGTGAAAGAGCATGTAGATGCTTCTTTAGAAGAGTGGGGATATCATTTACAAGATTTACAAATCAATGACATCACTTTTGATCAGGCAATTATCGAAAGCATGAGTAAAGTAGTAGCAAGCAATAATTTAAAAGCTGCTGCAGAAAACGAAGGACAAGCATTGTTGATTACAAAAACAAAAGCTGCAGAGGCAGAAGGGAATTCAATTAAAATTGCTGCAGAAGCTGAAAGACAAGCGGCTCAATTGCGCGGTCAAGGGGTGGCG
The DNA here is from genome assembly GCA_947447485.1 of Chitinophagaceae bacterium. Lineage (GTDB taxonomy): Bacteria > Bacteroidota > Bacteroidia > Chitinophagales > Chitinophagaceae > Ferruginibacter. The sequence goes on along the minus strand of CANFJP010000055.1, from coordinate 7,606 downwards.
TTATTTAGAGAAGAAGTGGCCAAGGGTATGAGTCAGGCTGCAGAGGAAATGAAACAAGCAAATTTAGATACGAATGTGATTTTATTTAGTATGTGGACAGAAGCAATTAAAAACTTTGCTGAATATGGAAAAGGAAATGTGATTTTCTTGGATGGCAGCAGCGAAGGAATGGAAAAAACAATGCGTCAAATTATGGCGATGCAGCAGATGGGTAAAAAGGCAGAGTAAAGGAAGATTAACACTTTATTGTGCAGTCCTTATTTATAAGTTTCGTTTTATTGCATATTAATTGTATTCATTCAATGATTAATTAAAAGATATGTTTGATATTTTTTTACAAATTGATAGTACGGCAATTGCTCCAACAGAAGGATCAAAAGTTGAAAGCGTGATGGGGCTTTTAAGCAAGGGTGGTCCGTTGATGATTCCGCTAGGAATTTTATTTGCATTAGCCGTTTTCTTTTTTATTGAAAGATTACTAGTCATCAGAAAAGCAAGCGCCGGTGATGAAAACTTCATGAACATCATTCGTGATCACATCAGTAATGGAAATGTAACAGCTGCAAGGAGCTTATCGAAAAATACGCCCAATCCAATCGCCAGAATGATTGATAAAGGACTTCAAAGAATTGGTAAGCCTATTGATGCTATTGAGAAAAGTATGGACAATGTAGGCAAGCTTGAAATGTATAAAATAGAAAAAAATCTTAGTACCATTTCTGTTATTTCGCGCATAGCTCCGTTGTTTGGCTTTGTAGGAACAATTATTGGATTGGTTATGCTTTTAAAAGAATTCGCAACCATTGGTAATCCATCTATCAGTCAGATTGCAGATGCTATGTATATTAAGTTGATTACGTCTGCTACAGGATTGATTATTGGGATGCTTGCATTTTTAGGTCATAGTTATTTGGATACACAGATCAACAGGCTGGGCAATAAAATGGAAGCAGCAAGCAGCGAGTTTATAGATATTTTACAAGAGCCAACGAAATAGTTATTCATCAAATCTTGTATTTTTTACAATCGTTTTCAACATCATGAGTTTACGTAAAACAACATTAAGAGAAAGTCATTCAGAGGTCGATACAGGGCCGTTGAATGATATTCTTTTTATACTATTGATGTTTTTTTTAATGATTTCTACGTTGGCTAATCCCAATGTGATTAAGATGAGTGTTCCCAAATCGAAAAGTGATACCAAGCAGAAACAAAGTGTGGTAGTCAGTGTAGATAAAGACAAAAATATGTATGTTGGTACAAAAAAAATAAATCCAGATTCTTTAGAAGCAGCCCTTAGAAAATACATTATAGAGGGCGATAGCATTAAGCCTGCGGTTGTAATCAATGCCGACTCTATTGCTCAATGGGGTGAAATTGTGAAAGTAATGAAAGTTGCCAGAAAGCTAGGTGCTACCACTTCTGCTACGGTTACGGGCAATGAGTAGCAATAACCATTCTTTTCTTATCATACATATCTTTTTTGATGGTTGACATGTATCCTTTGTCATTAAACAAGTCAGCAACCTTGTCTGCATAATTTTCATGTGTTTCTAATAAGATAATTCCATTTTTCGCTAAATGATTTTTTCCAAAATCGGCAATTTTTTCATAGAAAATTAATGGATGCTTGTCCTCTACAAACAATGCAATGTGTGGCTCAAACATGGTTACATTTTTATCCAAAAGATTTTTTTCTTCTTCTGGTATGTAGGGTGGGTTGCTAATAATAACCTCATATTTATCCAGCCGCTCCCAATTTTCCTCTTCTAAAAAATCGCATTGTTGAAAATTTATTTCCGTTGCATGAGTGAGCGCATTTTCTTTTGCAATGGCTAATGCTTCCCCGCTAATGTCTATTGAAGTCATGTCTGATCCTTCAATATTTTTTTTAATGGAGATGGGAATACATCCACTTCCTGTTCCAATGTCAAGTACTTTTTTTCCAATTCCCTCTTTTTTTAGAAAATCAATGGCTAATTCAACCAACTCTTCCGTTTCGGGTCTTGGAATTAATACGGCAGGAGAAACTTTGAATGGGAGTTTATAAAACCAGCTTTCCCCTAATAAATATTGTAATGGCTTTTGTTGTTTAAGTTGAGCTAATCCATCTAAAAGTGCTTTGCTGATTTCAGGGATAAGTATCTTGGCGGGATTTTTTATCAATTCAGAACGGCTCATAGATGCCAGTGATTCAAATGTCCTGTTTCTAATATTTTCTGCTTCACTTTTGGGATAAATGGTCATTAATTCATTTAAATACAATTGATATATTTCAATGGCAGTCATATTAGCAAACATACTTTATTTTTCTATGCTTATTTTTAACGCTCAATTTGAATTCATTATCCAAACCATCGAAAGAAAAAGTGACTCCCATAGACCATTATTTTACTATTGAAGAACCCTCCACTGCGGAATTTAAAGACAGAGGGAGCAAGTTTATTGCTTTTGCCTTCAATATAGAAACCAAAGAAGCATTTAAAAAAGGATTGTCTAGAATCAAATCCGAACATCCCAAAGCAGTTCATCATTGTTTTGCTTATAGAATGGGGGTAAATGGAGATAATTTTAGGTCAAGTGATGATGGAGAGCCTTCTGGAACGGCAGGGAAACCCATTTTAGGTCAAATTGATAGCAAAAACCTGACAGATACGGCCATTGTAGTGGTAAGGTATTTTGGAGGCACCTTATTGGGCGTACCTGGGTTGATAAATGCGTACAAAACAGCATCGGTACTAGCCTTGCAAACAACCCCGGTGGTTAAAAAGCCTGTCCTGGAGTCCTATTCAATATATTTTAACTATACGCAGCTAAATGAGGTCATGCGGGTGCTGAAACCTACTGCCTGCTTGATTCTTGAACAAGATTTACAGTTGTTTTCTCATATAAAATTTGGCCTGCCAATCAACAGAAAAGAGGAGGTATTGTATCTTTTGAACCAAATTATTGGGTCGGAAATAAAAAAAATCATTGTTTAAGCTAATTGCTATCATTTTTTTAATACTTTTAACACAATTAATAGATTTAACATGAGAAAAATTATACTTGCACTTGCATTTATTTCTTTTATGACAGCTGCTCAATCTCAGCAGTTGCATTTTATGAGCCAATTTGTTCAGCACAATTCTATGTACAATCCAGCAGCAGCTGGGTTTGCAGATAATAATGTGATTGGCATTTCATATAGAAATATGTGGTCTTCTTTTCCAGGAAACCCAAAAACAGAAATGATTTATGGAGATTTCCAGCTTACAAAATTAAAAGCGGGTCTTGGTACTTATGTATACAGAGATGAAACGGGGCCTATTAGCAGAACTGGGTTCCAATTAGCGTACTCATACCATATCAATGCTCGAAATGACAAGAGTCGTTTTGGTATTGGCCTTGAATTAAGAGGGGTTCAATATGCAATTGATAAAAGCAAATTGGCTGATGCATTGGGCAGTGATCCAGTATTAGCGGGCGCTTCTAATAAATTTGCTATTGATGCGGGAGCGGGAGTGTATTGGTCTAACAGAAAGTTAAGTATAGGTGCTGCAGTTAGTCAATTAATAGAATCGAAATTAGAATTTTCAAATGTGCCTGATGCAAAATTGGGTGGTAAATTATATCGTCATTACAACTTCACAGCCAATTATAAAATACAAACAGGAGATGATATTTATCTTATTCCTAATGCAATGGTTAGGTTGATTGAAAATTCTCCCAGCGAATATGATTTGGGTATGAAAGTAGATTATCAAGATAAATTGTGGTGGGGCTTAAACTTCAGAGTGAATCAATTCTGGAGCATACAAGCAGGGGTAAAATTAAAGCAACGCTTAAGAGCATGTTATTCATATGATTATTATGTAACTCCAATTAGTGTTTTCGCTGCTGGTTCTAGTGCACATGAAATTGGACTTCGATTTGATTTAAAAAAGAAATAGCACATTTATCAACTAATTTATTATAATATTAATACTATTACTTATGTATATTTTTATTTCAAGACTTAAACAAATTCAAAAGAATCTTTTTTTATTGATTGCTTTTGGATTGTATGGAATGCACGCTGTTGCTCAAGTTCCTGTAAATGATGAACCATGTGGTGCTGTTGCATTAACTCCGTCTACAACTTGTAGTTATACACCTGCTACCAATTTAAATGCAACGCAATCTACAGGGATGAACAATGCTCAATGCGGAACGCCCGTAATGGGAGATGTTTGGTTCAGTGTTGTAGTTCCTGCAGGAGTTACTACTTTAAGTTTTTCTACAGAATCTGGTACCTTATACGATGGTGTTATGCAATTATATCGTAGCAATGCTACTCCAGCAAGCTGTTCTAGTTTAACTCGAATTGGTGGAACATGTGCGGATGAAGTCCTTGCATCAATGCCAGCAGTAGTGGCAACCGGATTAACGCCCGGCTCTACGGTTTGGGTAAGATTCTGGAATTATACTGGTACACCTGATGGCACGTTTGGTATTTGTGTGATCGCTGGTCCTCCAAGTAATGATGACCCTTGTAATGCGATTCCTTTAACTGTAGGACAAAATTGTAATAGTCAGATATTTTCAAATGCTGGTGCTACAGCAACAGCTGGAGTTCCTGCACCAGCCTGTGCAAGCTACTCAGGCGGGGATGTTTGGTTTACAGCGGTAGTACCTGCTGCTGGAGGTACAATGGTATTTGATACACAAGAAGGAACGCTTACTGATGGAGGAATGGCTATATATAGTGGAACATGCGGTAATTTAACGTTAATTGAATGTAATGATGATGGAGGTACTGGATTAATGCCTCAAATCATTAACTCTACCTTAACCCCTGGTAGTACTGTATGGATAAGGGTTTGGGAATACGGAAATAATAACAATGGAACTTTTGGAATTTGCGTGTCAAATCCCCCACCAGCACCTCCATGTTCTGGTAATGCTCCAGCTGGCAATACTTGTGAAACGGCCACCCCGGTTTGTAATTTCAACGGATATTGTGGTAATACATCAGCGACATATACTCCAGACTATTGGCAAGAATTATTAGATGCATTCGTAGCTTGTAATGCAGGATTGTCTATTGAAAATAATTCCTTTATTACATTTGTGGCAAATTCAACTACCGCCTCTTTTAATGTATGGGTAACTAGCAGTTCATTAGGTTATGGAATTCAAATGTTCTTTTTTGATGCTACTTGTGGATCTCCAACTGTTACATGTCACGGAGGGTATCAGTTTACGCAAAGCATCATTCCTTATTTGGCTACTGCAACGAATTTAATACCTGGTCATACTTATTATCTAATGTTTGATGGTAATGCAGGTGACGTATGTGATTATACCCTTGCACCAGTTTCTGGGGTAAGTGTATTAAATATTACACCCTCATCTGCAGCTATTTGCCCAGGAGCAAGTGTTGATTTATCCGTTACGGGCGGAGAAGCAGGGACATACACTTGGACAGGCTCAGATATTGGTTCTGTACCTGGTGCAGATATTACGGTGAGCCCAACTGCCACCACTACTTATACTGTTACTTCTACAAACTCGGCAGGAACTTGCCCAGTTAACCAAGATGTAATTGTTACTGTATTCACTCCACCTGCATTTACTGCTCATGGAACAGATTTAAATTGCAGTACCATTTGTGATGGAACAGCTTTTGTTGACAATCCTATTACAGGAACGGGTCCTTATATTTTTAGCTGGACTGATGGAACGAGTACTATTGGTGCTACTCAAACCATTTCAAATTTATGTACAGGTACTTATGATGTAACTGTTACAGATGCCAATGGATGTAGTACTTCTACGGGCAATACTACTCCTATTTCACCGAATTGTTTTGATATACAATCTATTTTTGTTAACTCTTGTTCTACACTTGAATACGATGAAGAGTTAGTTTATTTCCAAGTAGGTGCCAATCCAATCAATACGAGTGCGATGAATGTAACTTGGCCAACATCAGCTTTGTCACCCAATGTTTGGCAAGGATTAACAACCAATGCTGCATATATTTCAAGTGTGAATGCTACTATAACAGGTGGTGGACAACTTTTACCTTTACCTGCTAATGGCATCTTGCCTGCGAATGCAAATGTTGTGTTGATTTCTGGCACTCCTTCAACTTCGTCTGTCGATTTTTCTGGTTTAGCAGTTCCATTGTATGCTCTTTTCCAAGCTGCCGGAAATACTGCAGGTCATTTTTCAAATAACAATGCTGCCAATAATGTTCCATTGGTGATTGATTTCGGAGGAGGCTGTAGCCAATCTGCTACTTATGATCCTACCATTTTGATTGGTAATGATGGGGCAGCGGTTAATTACTCATCTACAGGAGTACCTAGTTATGTTAATAATGGTTGTGTAATCCCAACGCTTCAACCTTCCTCTTCAACATCGGTTGTTTTGGTAGCATTAAACACAGCAGTTGAACCAACATTTACGCAGGTTTCTGATATATGTAATGGTGGTAGCTTTACTTTACCTACTTCATCAAATAACAATCCGACTCCTATTACTGGGTCATGGACACCTCCCAATAATACGTCATCAACTCAATTATACACATTTACACCAGCTACAGGATCTTGTGCAGATACAGCTTCTATGACGGTGACTGTCATTACGCCTGCTGGCCCTACAGTGACTAGTCCGGTTGATTATTGTACTGGTGCTACTGTGGTACAGCCGCTTACTGCAACAGGTACAGGATTGTTGTGGTATACTGATCCAACTACTGGAATTGGTTCTCCAACTGCGCCAACACCTTCTACTCCATTGCTGACTGCTGTTACATACTATGTAACACAAACCATTGCTGGTTGCGAAAGTCCAAGAATACCTATTAATGTAACGGTATCTGCACCAAATTTTAGTATTGATGCAGGTGGTCCATTGAATATTTCGCTTGGTATTGCTACTCTAGTAAATCCTACTTTAACTGGAATAACAAGTGGTGAATTGTCCTCTATTTTATGGACGCCTCCAACAGGATTAAATGACCCAAGCATATTAACACCTACAGTCACTTTAAATGCTGACGGTACTTATACATATGATGTAACGATTACTAATAGCATTGGTTGTACTGCCACTGATCAGTTGGTAGTAAATGTTACCTCAGAATGTATCCATATTAAAAATGCATTTACTCCTAATGGAGATGGCATCAACGAACTATGGGAAGTATATGATCAATACACTTGCTTGAAAAACGTAAAAGTACATATCTATAATAGGTATGGTAGCAAAGTATATGAGTCTGATGATTATAGAAACAATTGGGATGGACGTTTTAAAGGGAAGCCACTTCCTGACGGAACGTACTATGCTGTGATTGAGTTTTATCAATTATCAGGAAAAGTATTTACTGCTCGCACAGATGTTACGATCTTAAGATAATAAACATTAAAATGTTAAACGCCTCTCAGCAATGAGAGGCGTTTTTGTATAACAATGAATGTAGAAGATGTAAGAAATTACGCGCTCTCTTTTTCTGATGTAACGGAAGGATTTCCTTTTGGGGAATCTGTGTTGGTATTTAAAGTAAAAGGAAAAATATTTTTATTGATTCCGTTGGATGAACTTCAACTTCAATTTAATGTAAAATGCAATC
>CANFJP010000054.1 GCA_947447485.1 Chitinophagaceae bacterium | reverse complement strand
TAACACTAACGCCTTTGACTGTAAGTCTCAATCCGGATACAGACGCCTATAATGATACATTATGGAATCCTCACAACTCGCTGGATTTGGATTTAGAAATACTTACCAAAATAAAACAAGCGCGTAATCTTTCCAGTGCATCGCTTGCTCAATTATTTAAACAACTTCAAGCTAACGGACAAGAGTATGCTGTTATTGGGAATCCTAATATTGGAGAAATAAGAGGGGTGCTAATTGGAGTAGAAAATACAAATGGCGATCCGGCTTGTGGTCAGATTTGGGTAAATGAACTTCGATTGTCTTCAATGAATGAACAAGGAGGTTGGGCAGCACTTGGAAGGGTAGACCTTAATTTAGCCGACTTGGGAACGGTGTCTGTTTCTGCTAATGTTCATTCTAAAGGATTTGGTACACTGGAGCAAAGAATCACCGAGCGATACAGAGATGATTTTTTACAATTTGATGTAGCAACTAGTCTTGAGTTAGGTAAATTACTTCCAAAGAAGATGGGCATGTCTATTCCGGTGTATGCTAGTTACTCTCAAACCACCAGCACTCCAGAATACGATCCATATGATCTAGATATTAAGCTGAAGGAAAAGCTACATACAACTCCTAGCAAATCACAGAGAGACTCAATTAAAAACAATGCCATTGATTTTACGGCTATAAAAACGCTCAACTTTACCAACGTAAGAAAAAATAAAACGAATGGTAAAACGCCTAAGATTTATGATATAGAAAATATTGATGTTAGCTATTCGTATATAAATACAAGTAGTCATAATCCCCTCATTGAAAACAATGAAGTAACCCGTCATCGAGGTGCAATAGGATACAGCTATTCGCCTAAACCAAAGTATATAGAGCCCTTTAAGAACATTTTTAAGAAATCAAAAACCAAGTGGCTTTCATTAATAAAGGATTTTAATTTCAACTATCTCCCTTCGCAGTTAAGTGTAAGAGCAGATGTGAACAGACAGTTTGGAGCCGTTCGTCCAAGAAGTGTGGGGGTTTCTAAATATGCCATACCAGAAACCTACGATAAATATTACACCATGCAGCGCGATTATATTGTGCGCTGGAATTTTACACGATCAATCAATTTTGATTACACAGCAACCAATAACTCAAGAATAGATGAGCCTGCTGGTCGTATTGATACAAAAGATAAAAAAGATACGCTTTGGAGAAATTTAATCAAAGGAGGAAGAAATACCATATTTAATCAAACAGCTAATTTCTCTTACACCTTACCTACTACTAAGTTTCCTTTGCTAGACTGGACATCCATAAATGTTAGGTACCAAGCTACCTACAGATGGATTGGTGCCTCTCGCTTGGCAATGAATCTTGGAAACTTTTTGGAAAATGGTCAACAGAAAGAAGGAACGGCTCAGTTCGATTTTAATAAGTTGTATCAGAAATCTAAATGGATACGACAATTGGATCAGCCTTCAAATAAAGAGGATAGAGAAAAGTGGAGAAATAGAATAACGAAAGTGACCGACTCAGTTACCAACAAAAAAGGGAAGAGAGTGTTGCAAACAAGAAAAGTACTAGACAAATCAGCTATGCCTTATGTGAGCAATGGATTAAAAGTTTTTGGAAAATTATTAACAAGCATCAAACAAGTAAATTTTTCTGTTGCTGAAATAGCAAGCACAAGATTGCCTGGTTATACTGATAGTACCAAACTTTTTGGTCAGAATTTTAAAAGCATGGCACCAGGGTTGGATTTTGTGTTGGGAAGTCAGCCTGATACCAATTGGCTTAATAGTAAAGCAGCTTCAGGCTTAATTACCAAAGACAGCAATTTTAATATTCTTTTCCAGCAAAATTTTGATCAAAGATTCACATTGACTGCTCAATTGGAGCCCGTAAGAGATTTAAATATTGCGCTTAATATCAGTAAAACCTTCACTAAGAATTATAGCGAAACATTCCGCTTTATTGACACTTCACTGAATGGACAAAACCCCTCCTTCCGTCATTTAAATCCTTATGCGGGTGGCGGTTTTGATGTTTCTTATATTGCCTTTAAAACATTGTTTGGAAAATTTGATCCAAACCGTGTGTCGGAAACTTTTAAAACTTTTGAAAACAATAGATTGATATTGTCTCAAAGACTGGGAAGTCTCAATCCATATAGTGCTGGCCAGCCTGTTGGTGCAGACGGTTTTTATTATGGATATGGAAAATATGCAGTGGATGTATTAATTCCTTCTTTTATTGCCGCCTATACTGGTCAAGATCCCAATACAGTAGGATTGATTAAACAAAACAATTCGAATATTCGTTCAAATCCTTTTAGAGCAATTTTGCCTAAGCCAAATTGGAAGATTGATTATAATGGACTTAGTAGGGTCAAACCACTCGATAAAATATTCACCAACTTTACAATTTCTCATGGATACTCTGGGACACTGAGCATGAATGGGTTTACATCTGCATTGCTTTATCAAGATGTTTCAAGATATGGGTATCCTTCTTTTTATGATACGGTCTCTAAAAATTACATCCCTTATTTTTTAATTCCTAACGTTACAATGCAAGAGCAGTTTTCTCCTTTAATTGGATTAGACTTTATGTTGGTGAATCAATTTCAAGGAAAATTTGAATATGCAAAATCACGACAATTAAGTTTAAGTTTAAATGACTATCAGTTGAGCGAAGTGAGAAGCACAGAATTTACAATAGGAGCAGGATTTAGAAAAAAAGGCTTGAAATTATTTGGAGGGCTTAAATTACCTAGCTTCCTTAGTAAGAGCAAATCAGGTAAACTAGACAACGAAATTAATTTTAGAATTGATTATCGTATTAGAGACAACGTAACTGCTAATAGTAGATTAGACCAAGACAATAACTTTGCTACGGGTGGAAGTAGAGAAACCTCCTTAAGTCCAACAATAGATTATTTCTTAAATAGCAGAATAAACATAAAACTTTATTTTGATCAGAGAAAAGTGAAACCTTATATCTCTTCTAGTTCTCCTACTACAAATACGAGGGCGGGGGTACAAATTAGGATATCATTGGCTCCATAGAGTATGAGAATAATTATTATATTTTTTTGGATGCTAATTTTAGTGGTTGCCCTTTTTAAGCAGCATAAGATATCCGCACAAATCTTTCTTTCTCTTTTTATTGGTTTGAAGGACCTTTATCATATAGTGTTCTGAATATTGAGGAATGTAAGACACATTAATAATGTTGCCATCAACATCTCCCCATAATTTTTTTTGATAAATAACTTGTCGTTCGCTCCAGTCAAACATTCGTACTTCATAAATTTTAGAGGAGATGTCACCGATAAAAACAACCTCGTAAATATTTCCAGCATTTAAAGAAACGACTACAGGTATTTCATATTGATTCTCCATGGTTAGAGAAGCTTCTTTTAATAAGACAAAGCCTTTGCTAATTAATAATTGCTTAATGCTGTCTGCTTGATGCAAAATGGAAGCATTGTCGCAGGGTGTTACATTGTTGGGATCCTGTGCAATGGCATTTGATTGCACAATCGCTAAACATACCAATAGCAGTGTAATATATTTTTGTAAGATTTTCATTTTAAATCTAATGGGTACATAAAAAACCATGTTGGTTTTTTTATTGATTCTTATTGAAATAATAGGCGCTTGCTTGTTGGGTGCAGGTGATCACTAGATCGTTGATGCAAATATGTGCAGGCAATGTAGCTGTATAGAAAATTGTTTCTGCTACATCCATTGAACTTAAGGGTTTGTATCCTACATATGCACTGGTTGCTTTTGATTCATCTCCCTTAAATCTAACCAAAGAAAATTCTGTTTCTACCGCTCCGGGGTGAATTCCTGTTACTTTTATATTGTGTTTCAGTAAATCTATTCTCATTGATTTTGTGATGGCGTCCACGGCAAACTTACTTGCGCAATAAACATTTCCATTTTCATATACTTCTTTTCCAGCAACTGATCCTATGTTGATAATATGCCCTTTTTTTTGTTCAATTAAGTAAGGTAAAATAGCCCGACTTACATACAGCATCCCATTTACATTGGTATTCATCATTGTTTCCCAATCTTGCATATCTGCATTTTCAAATGAATCTCTACCCAAGGCAAGTCCCGCATTGTTAATCAGCACTTCAATATTTTCTTTCCATTCTGTTGGAATGTTTCCTATCGCTGTATCAACAGCTACTTTATTTTGAACATCAAAACAAGCGGTGATTATTTCAGTTTGATATTTTGCTTGCAATTCATTGGCCAATGAGAGTAGTCTGTCTGCTCGTCTTCCAGTGGCAATAATTGAATAGCCTGCTGCTGCAAATTTTTCAGCACATGCTTTTCCTATTCCTGAGGTGGCTCCTGTAATAAACGCTGTCTTATTCATGGATGCTATTGTCTAATTACAATGAAACAAATTTTATGGCCTTTTTGTTTTGAAGGATTGATTAATTCTAACGAACTAAAACTAGGCTTCCCTTTTTTTGCAGTTTCTTATTGGCATAATCTGTGCCTTTGGCATACCAAACATAGGTGCCCATTTCTTGGGGTACTCCTTTAAACTTTCCATCCCATCCTTCACCAATTTGCGAGGTAGTAAAAATTAATTGACCCCATCGATTGTAAATGCTAAAAATATCAATTGATTTTAATCCAAGTGCAATGGGTTTGATAATGTCATTTACGCCATCTCCATTTGGACTAAAAGCAGTGGGAACAAAAAAGCCGGGGATTACTTTGTAATAATGCACTCGAATGGTATCTACATCAAAGCATCCTACACTATTGCTTACCATAACTATGTATTCAATATTGTCTTGTGGTAATGAAATGGGATTCGATATATTAGGATTGTTAAGCCATTGATTGGGTGTCCAATTAAAAATAGTACTGCCCGTTGCATTTAATTGCAATGGCTGTCCGGAAACAATGGAAGTGTCTCTTGGTCCTGCATCAGCAATGATATTTTCAACGGTAACTCTTACCGTATCTTTTACTGGCTTAGGACAACCAAGTACATCGCTGACGGTAACGATGTAATCTATAAAATTAACAGTAGGGGTAATGGATACTGGATTGGATATGTTTGAATCGTTTAGAAAATTAGCGGGACTCCAGGTATAACTACTGCCTCCGGTTGCATTTAGATAGGCCGAACTCCCCCAACAAATAAGGGTGTCTAATCCTGCATTTGCAAGAGGATAAGGAACGGTGAAAATGTTTATTGAATCCGTTTGAAAGCAAGATCCAATATTACCCTTCACATAATAGGTTGTAACAGGTGCAATGGGCGTTGCTATGGGATTTTTGATTGATGCATTATTTAGTGTGGAAGAAGGCGTCCATGAATAAATAAGTGCATTGCTATTAATGTTTAATGTAACCGGATCGGTCCTGCATATAGTTGTATCGATGCCTTTTATAAGCGTAACAACGTCTACTACACGCACTCTCACAGAGTCGTTGTTTCTACATCCATAGTTGTCACTGTAATCAACGTAATAAGTGATGTCTGCATTGGGTGAAACAATCGGCGTAAAACTAGTTACATTATTAATATTAAAATTAGGAGTCCACACTACAGTGCCAGATGAAGTTGTAGCAATGCTTAATTGTAAATTGTCTACCGAGCAGATAAGCGTATCATTGGTAACAGTTAACACAGGTTTGTCTACAATTGTAACACTTTTAGTAATGGTATCTATACATCCTTTTGAACTTCCTACAATCAGCGTTGCAGTGTAGTTGCCTGGCTGAGGATAACTATACGTTGGATTTTGGATGTTGCTGGTATCGCTGTTAACTCCATTTATACCAAAGTCCCAATGCCATGAATTTGCTGCTCCGTAATTAGCAGTAGTAAGATCTGTAAATTGAACAGGAACCGCTTTGCACATGGGGGAATTGTTATTAAAGGCTGGGAAATAGCCAGGGTATACTTTAACGATTGTGGTCGTAGAGTCAACACATGGAGTTCCTTTGTTCACTATAAATTTAACTATATAATCTCCCGCTACAGAAAACGTATGAAAAGGAGTTGGGCTAGTAGAAATATTATTTGCGCCAGATAAGGGGTCATTAAAATCCCAATAAAAAGTTTGATTCAAGGGAGATTGACTGATATTGCTAAATTGAAAAGAGAAACCATCGCAAGTGATGTAGTCTGGCAGCAAATCTGCATTTGCAAAATCGCAAGGAGCAACAGTAATAATAAAATCTTTTCTATGCACATCCATCAACTTGCCATTTCTATAAGAGCTTACACAAACAGATACAACATACTTTCCAGATTGCGGGGCAATACCTGATATGATGCCGGTTTGCGCATTAATGGTTGACTGTGGACCAAGGGGTCTTATTCCGCTGAATCCAGTTGAGTACGTTAGCGATCCATAGGGAGGCACACTGGGAGTAATATTAGAAGCATTTTGTGCAGCACCTCCATTATATGCATCACATAAACTGTACACCAATTGATCTCCATCAGGATCGGTAGCACTAAAGTCTAATGAGAAACTATTGTTGTAGCAAACGATTGAAATGCCTTTTGCAAAACGGGCACTGTTATCTGTTTCGATTCCTCTCAAAATATTTGAACCGGGTATATTCGTAGTATAAGTTGCCCCAACGCCATTTGTTCCGTTATTGACAATATTGTTTATGTTATCAATCCTGCAACAAGTTTGATAAGCTGCAGTATATCCTTTGCTATTGTTGTCTAGTGTAATAAGAAAAACATAATAACCAGCAGTATAATTCAATGTTGGCTGATTCGTGATACACAATGGTATACTGGTAATGGGTAATATTTCTGTTCTGTTTAAATCTACATCAAGAGTAGGAGAAGTGCCTGCTCCGCCATAAGGTTCATTGTTATCGTTATTAAAAATACCGATGGTGACAATAGGGGGCATTACCGCACAATTAAAACAGTTCTCATCTCTGAATAGGATAAGGGTAATGCGATATGTTTTGGTTGTAGAAGTAGCTGAAACAAAATCATAAATCATCTCTCCACCCGTAATATGTTTTGCATAGGAAACGGTGCAGAAAAAAAGAAGAAAGATGGTAAGCAGTTTGCTTTTCATAATTATGAGAAAAGAATGATATATGAACCTGTAAGTTACTGAAAAATAGAAATGTTCTTTTAATCTTTTCTAAATAGAACGTAAAAAATTACTTAAAATTTCATTCGATTTAGCTGTTTCTTCAAGCATTCCCATATGAGAGGAGTCGCGAAGAATATGAATGACCGAAAGGCAGGGTAGTATTGATTGCTGTATACTATGAATACAAGGGGTTGCGTTATCGTGCAGACCAGCAATAAATAATATCGGAATGGCGATGTCTTTTAATACATGAGTGGTATCAGGTCGATCAATGATTGTTTGGTAATAACCAATTAGTGATGTTTTTTCAATTTGGCTATTTCTGTCTATTAATCTTTCAATGAGTATTTTATTTTCATTTTGTTTGTAAAAGAGCCCCGGAATACTTGTTTTTAAAAATGCTGTTACACCATTGGACGAAATGAATCCCATCGCTTTTTTTCTCATGTTTACTTTCGCTTCATTATCAGAATAAGCTGTCGAGTGAAATAGTCCTAGGGCTATTACATCTGTTGGATATTTTTGAAGATAAGACAACGCGATATATCCCCCCCCATGCTGTGGCCAATTAAAACAAACTTTTTAATTTTTTCTACTTCAATGATTGCTTTGATACAACTAGCATAATCATTCATTGAAATTATTTCTTTATTAAGGGAGGTGGATTTCCCTGAGCCTGGGATATCAGGAATGATAACCATATAATTTTCCTTAAGAAAGGGCAATTGATTATCCCAAATGCTTCCATCTGCTGCAAATCCATGTAATAAAACAACGGGCATCCCTTTTCCATTTATAGTATAATGAATAGTAGCGCCTTGATGTGAAAGATATTTTGAACTCATGAAATTTAGATTGGTTTCATTGGCTTAACCCAACCTAGATGATTGCTTGATTGATTTTACACCCGCTCTGTAAAGCAGAAGAATAACAAATGGGATAAGTGCGGTATTCAATGCTTGTGGAATAAAAAACCAGCCACATATTACCATGCTCATTAGGATGGCGGTAGTTAAAAAATATATTTTTACTATTTTGTTTTTACTTCTGGTAAAGAAAGCAAAAACCATATGGGTAGGAAGTGCCCAAATAAGATTGTAATTATTTTTTGTCATGCTATGATCTGTGCATACCCACATCAATATCAGGATAACACCCATTAATCCTGTCATAAAAAATAAAAGTCGATCGAAATTTTGTAATGTTATTATGGCGATGTTGCTTTTTGAAATACTTATTAGTAAGATAAAGCACAATAGTATTGTAAAGCATACCATTGGTGTAAACCATCCATGTTGATTTCCTTCATTGGGTAAACTGTATAGTTTTTTTGAGCTGCTAACCAATTGAATATTTTTACTGCTATCTAATGCGTGCATAAGATTATCGGGAAGAAATTCTTGTTCGCTTGCAGTCATGATTCCATCGGTAGGAGCGCCTAACAGTAGATCAATTCCCAATTTGCTCCAATGCTTTTCTCCTTTATCCAAATAGGCATGAATGGCTTGTCTGAAGGTGGTATTAGCAGGCATTACTGCGGGAAGTTGCGCTTGTGGGATTTTATGTTTCAATAAAATATCGCGCAATCTTGTGGTGCAATTGTCTAAAAAGAAATCGTATTTGTAGTATTTATTTTCTTCTTTTAGATTTTCAATCAGCCATTGTTGAATGGCAATTTTTTCTTCTGGAGAAAAGTTGAGCAACTGTTCGGTAATTTCTCTTCCATCTGATTGATAGCTATATACAAAATCATCGAATCTTTCTACACTTACATAATACAGCAATTTTCCTCTGATAAATTTCAAATAAAATCCTTCGTCATTAAAATTAAATGTTCCGTAATTGAAAACATAATCTGTTACACTGCTGCTATCCATGATTCTGATGGCGCTATGTCCAAAAATTGAATACAGTTCTTCGCCTGGAGTACAAGTAAGCAGTGATACTCTTAAGTGAGAAGAATCTTGTGCAATTGCTTTATTGTATGAGCCTATTGCAAATAAAAGCAATAGCAAAAAGAGGGATATGTTTTTTTTCATTAAAAGAAATTGAAAACTGCTTGTCGAAATAAATGTAATTAAAAATTGACTTATCGAGTTTATCTGCTATAATTCGGAGCTTCCTTTGTAATAAAAACATCGTGAGCATGGCTTTCTCTTATCCCAGCGTGCGTTATTTTTACAAAGCTAGCTTGTTGCAAGGCTTTTATATTGGAGGCGCCGCAGTATCCCATTCCTGCTCTTAATCCGCCGGTAAACTGGTGTACGACTTCTTTTAGATTTCCTTTAAATGCTACTCTGCCTTCAATTCCTTCGGGAACAAATTTTTTCACATCTTCTTCTACATCTTGAAAATATCGATCACTGCTTCCTTGTGCCATTGCGCCTAGTGATCCCATACCTCTGTATTGTTTGAATTTACGTCCTTCGTAAATAATTGTTTCACCCGGACTTTCCTCTGTGCCTGCAAACATATTTCCCATCATCACACAAGTGGCTCCTGCGGCTATTGCTTTTACCATGTCTCCCGTATAACGAATGCCGCCGTCACTGATAATGCCTACTTTTTTATTTTTTAACGCAGCGGCTACTTCCATAACAGCGGTTATTTGCGGTACACCTGTGCCTGCAACAATCCTTGTAGTGCATATGGACCCAGGTCCAATCCCCACTTTTACTGCATTGGCTCCTGCATCCACCAGAGCGAGTGCTCCCGCTGCAGTGCCTACATTTCCTGCAATGACGGGCAAATGACGGAAAGTTTTTTTGATTTTTTTCAATGCATCGATTACGCCTTTTGTATGACCATGTGCACTGTCTAAACAAACAACATCAACTCCTACATTATTCAATGCGTCTACGCGTTCTAGTATATCTGATGTAATGCCAATTCCAGCACCTACTAAAAGTCTTCCAAAGCCGTCTTTAACAGAATGAGGATAGCTTTTAAGTTTGAGGATATCTCCAAATGTCACCAATCCAATAAGCTTCCCCGATTTATTTACCACGGGAAGTTTTTCTATTTTATTTTTCTTAAAAAGAAGTTCGGCTTTCTTAAGATCTGTTCCTTCGGGGGCGGTGATTAGATTTTCTTTGGTCATCACACTGCTCACCTTATTCTTCAAATTGGTTTCAAAACGTAAATCGCGATTGGTTAAAATACCCACTAATTTGTGTTGATTGTCAACAATAGGAATGCCTCCAATTTTATTTTCAGCCATCAATCTCATTGCTTCACCTATCGAAGCGTCTGGGGTTAATGTGATAGGATCAATGATTAATCCGCTTTCACTTCTTTTTACTTTTCTTACCTGATCCGACTGCTGCTGAATACGCATGTTTTTATGTAGGATACCTAGTCCTCCTTCTCTTGCAAGTGCTATCGCGAGTTGAGCTTCCGTAACAGTATCCATTGCTGCACTGAGCATCGGGATGTTTAAGGTAATGTTTTCTGTGAGCTGAGTCGAGATATCTACATCTCTCGGTAATACCTCAGAATAAGAGGGTACTAATAATACATCGTCGAAGGTTAATCCTTCAATGATCATCTTGCTTACTTTTTTTGATTGGGGGGAAGTATTCTTGGTTGCCATAGGCAAAGATAAGTTGAAAAATTTAATTTCAAAATAGGATGCCTTATATGTTTATTATCAAGAACGTAAAAATATGATTTATAGTATTTTATATAGTTTTCCGGGAGAAACTTGAATGAGGCTATTCATCTCTAGATTAAGTAAAGTTCCCGCTATTACACTATTGGTAAATCCACTTTTAAAAATCAAGTCGTCAATGTGCATTTGCCCGGCTTCTTCTATTAGTTGTATTATCTTTTTTTCTGATGGCGAGAGTTCAATAAACAATTGTCGTTGTTTTTTAGGAATTGGATGGATGTCTTCCCAATTCATCATTTGAATGAGATCTTTTGCGCAGGAAATCAATGCGGCCTTATTGTTTTTGATGAGCCTGTTACATCCTTCACTTTTACTATCTGTTATTCTTCCTGGCACTGCAAACACATCTTTATTATACCCGTTGGCTTGTTCGGCTGTGATAAGGGATCCGCCTGTTGCGCCAGTTTCAATTACAATCAATGCGTCGCACATTCCTGCAGTGATGCGATTGCGTTTAGGAAAATTTTGTTTGTCGGTATTGCTGCCACTTTTAAAGTCGGTCAACAATCCTCCATGTTCAATCATATGTTTTGCTAATAATTTATTTTGAGGAGGATATATTTTATCTAGCCCATGGGCGAGTATTGCTATGGTAGGAAGGTTGTTTTTTATTGCAGATTTATGTGCAATAGAATCAATTCCGTATGCTAATCCGCTGACTATTGTAACAGAATGATTTTTCAAATCCTCAATGAATTGTTCGCACATTATTTTTCCATATTCAGAATGATTGCGTGTGCCTACAATTGAAATTATTTTATTCGCATTAAGGTTTGCATTGCCTTTATAATATAAGAGTGGTGGACTATCGATGCAATGCAATAATCTTTTTGGATATTTTTCTGAGGTTACAAAAAGAGGCTCTATTTTATTTTTTTCAATAAACTTGATTTCTGCTTCGCAAATATTGAAATCTCTGAAACGCTTGATGCTATTGGCTCTAATGGTTCCAATTCCTTCTATGCGTTCTAATTGCTGTTTGGGAGCTTCGAAAATAGCTTGTGCGTGTTGAAATACGTTGACCAGGGCTTTGGCATGCACATCACCAATATGGGGCACTTGGGTTAAGGCAATTTGGTATAGAAGATCATTGTTCATGCTTAGATGAAGCAATGATAGGAATTTGATTAGTTGGAAAGAATGTTTATTTCTGTTCTTCTGTTGAGGCTTTTCCCTTCTTCGGTATCGTTCATTCCTAAAGGCTTACTGTCTCCAAAACCTTTTGCAACCAAACGAATTGGATTGATTCCTTTTGCAACCAAGTAATTCAACACTGATTTCGCTCTGCTAAAACTAAGGCTAATGTTAGCTTCCTTTTTTCCAATATTATCTGTATGCCCGTCAATTTGCAATGTTAATTTTCGATTTTCATTTAGTAAAATAACTACTTTGTCTAATTCTGGAATGGATACATCTTTAAGTGTATAATCATTGTTTCCAAAAAAGATATTTTTTAAAATAACGGAGGCGCCCGCTTCAATTGGTTGTAAGGGGATATTGATGGTGAATGAAGTATCGGTATTGTTTTTAGTAAGTGAAAAATTATCAGAATAAAACAAGTATCCTTTTCTATTTACATTAAATGCATAATCTTTTCCTTCTGGAAGTGTGACAAGATAATTTCCATCCTCGTCTGTTTGTATGCTAGTGATTTTTTTACGATTGATGATGTCAGTTAGTTCTACTGTGGAAGGGAGTCCTGCATTTGTTTTTTTATCTAGCACTCTTCCTTTTACCCACAGCGTTTTTGCTGCTCTGATATCTTCTCTTAACTCAAAACTATAAATATCCAATCCTGCTTTGCTGTCACCACGATCGCTGGCGTAATAAGATGTTTTGCCGTCTGATG
>CANFJP010000053.1 GCA_947447485.1 Chitinophagaceae bacterium | reverse complement strand
TTGCAGGGCAATTTAATATTTTTTTAAACATTGTTTTAATTGGTGGTTTTATTATTGCCTTTCCGTATGTTTTTTGGCAGTTTTGGAAGTTTATTAAACCAGCACTTAAACAAAAAGAATTAAGCAATACTAAAGGAGCTATTTTCTGGGTTTCATTTCTTTTTTTTACAGGAATACTATTTGGTTATTTCGTAATAGCTCCTTATACGATTAACTTTTTTGCAAATTTTTCAATTGATGATAATATTCAAAATATTTGGACAATAACAAGTTACTTTAGTACCATTGTGCCGTTAATAATAGGAGCAGGACTTGCTTTTCAATTGCCACTTTTATTATATTTTTTAGCTAAAATAGAGGTTGTTAGCGTTTCGTTTTTAAAAAAATACCGCAGGCATTCAATTGTTATTATTGTTATTTTGGTTTCTATAATAACTCCTCCCGATATGTTGAGTACAATTATCTGTAGTATCCCATTAATACTATTGTATGAAATCAGTCTACTTCTTTGTATAAGAGTAGAAAAAAAAAGAAACTTAAATAAAATAAAAGAGTGGAGCTAACACTGTGAAATTAAAATTATCGATACTTGTTTTTTTATTTTTATCAACTTTTTATAGTAATGGGGAGTATTATTGCGCATCAATAGATTATTATAAAACTATTGAGGATACGATTAAAAACAATCAACTACTAGAAGATAGTCTGATTAAAGAAATTATTGAAACGCCCAGTAAGCCAGAAATAACAAATGCAGCATTTTTAAGTACATTGACTAAATACGGATTCAAAAATCTTTTCACTCAATTCTCCTACAATTCCGCTCTACCCTATTCGTCTCAGGTAAATCCTAATGCAGAATTGTATATGCAAGATTACCTAGCCACCCATAAGAAGCAGCTTTTAAAGATGCAAAGTTGGGGATTGCCCTATTTCAATTTAATTGATAATGTTTTTAAACAATATGGCTTACCCGAAGAACTAAAGTATTTGGCTGTAATAGAAAGCAGTTTGCAAACTAATGCAACGAGTTGGGTGGGTGCTGCTGGGCCTTGGCAGTTTATGCCAGGCACTGCGAGAAATTATGGATTAAAAGTGAATCATTATGCAGATGAGCGTAGGGATTATTTTAAAAGCACCCACGCCGCAGCAAGAATGCTATTGAATCTATATAAGGACTTACATGATTGGTTATTGGTTATAGCAGCATATAATGGAGGGGCAGGAAGAGTTTATTCAGCTATTAAAAAAAGCGGGAGCAATGATTTCTGGAAATTACAATATTATCTTCCACAAGAAAGTCGCAATCACGTTAAGAAATTTATTGCCACTCATTATGTTATGGAAACGCATGACATAACGAGTGGAGAAAAATCGGCGTTTTATAATAACACTCATTCTAACGAAAAGAAACAAGTTTTATCTGACGTAGATAGAAAAAATTTAACCAAACAAACAATAACAGGAAAATACACATCAGTGGTGATTGCAAAAAATCTATCAATTGAAATATCGCAATTCAATTTATACAACCCCGATTTTGACAATACAATTATAAAAGATGGGAAATATGAATTAATGCTTCCTGAAGAAAAAATGAAGCTTTTTTTGAATAACAAATATCAAATACTAAGTGAGTGCATTCAAATGATTCTTGATGATAATAGTGTGCCAGTGTATGAATCAAAAAAAGAAATAAAAAAAGGGAAAAAAGATATTTAGTCTGACGATAGAACTTTCATTATAGCAGAAGCCTTTATCATACATTCTTCATATTCCATAGTAGGATCACTATTAAAAGTAATCCCCCCTCCCACTTTAAATGAAAGCGTCTGCTTGCTTTGATTATAAAAAATACTGCGAATTACCACATTAAAATCAAAATCACCTGCTGGAGTTACATATCCAATAGAACCTGAAAAAAGGCCGCGGGGAACCTGCTCATAGTTTTCTATCAACTCCATTACTTTGATTTTTGGAGCGCCTGTCATTGATCCCATGGGATAGCAAGCTTTTATGATCTCTGTCCAATGAACATCTTCCTTCACTGAACCCTGAATAGTACTAATCATTTGATGAACCTGAGGAAAACTATACACACCAAAAAGCTCCTTGGTAAAGACAGATCCTTCGGCGCATATTCTACTCAAGTCATTGCGAACAAGATCCACTATCATTACATTTTCACTTTTCTCTTTGGCACTATTAAGTAAGTACTCTTTATATAATAAATCTGCAGTTGCATCCGAATGGTCTCGTTTACTTGTCCCTTTGATTGGTTGAGAAATAACAACATCGCCCGTTTTTTTCAGAAATCTTTCAGGACTTGCACAAATACAATAGTTATCATCTAGTTTGTATAAAGCAGCAAAGGGAGTAGGTGACAACTCTAATAATTTATGGTATAAACCAACAGGATCTATCTGTGTATTTTCTATAAAAAAATCCTGACAAAAATTTATTTCATAGCAATCGCCTCTTTGGATATGCTTTTTAAGAGACTGAATAATTTCAATATACTCTTCTTTCGTGTAGCGGCTTTGGATAGTTACTTTTGATGGAATGACATTGTTTATTCTAATCAACTCTAAATTGATTTCATTAAAAACATCCTGAGCAGTCAAAATTGTTGATTCAATAGAAATATTATTGCCTTTACAAGTAATGATTATTTGAGGAACAAAAAAGAAACTACCAGGGAAGCCAATGGCATCTTGATCTTGAGAGGGGTAATTGATATGTCCAAAAAGCCAATGAGGTTGTTTTAAATGAAATGATTTTAATTCAGAAAAATCAACTGCTTTGTTAAATAAGATCGACTCTTTAACTCCTGCAGCAAGTACCCATTCAAATACAGGCGCTTCAAAGGCATAGTGATTATTATCCAGGAAAGAAAAAATGTTGAACCGGTTTGCCCAATTCAACATTTTATTTTTAAATGAATTTATGTCTGTTATTGAAAAATTACCTGCTGTAGTTTTCACTGATTTTTTTAAAAGTCATCATCAAATCCCCTTCCATCTCCCATGTCATCATCAAATAAACCCAAGTCTTTGAAATCATCATCTAATCCCAAATCATCTTCGCCTTTTGATGGCTTAGTTGTTCCACTTTTTTTCCCTTTTGACTTTGGCAAATCAAATTCTTCAAAATCAGGATCCCAGCTATCCTCTTCTTCGGTTTTTTCCCAATCATCAGCAACATCCACCTCGTCATCATCATCGTCATCAGGCAACTGATTTTTTTTAGACTTAGCAGTTTTTGAAACTTTAAGTTCATCCTCTTCCTCGTCTTCTTTTTTAACTTTAGAAGTCGATTTAGACGGCGCTGCTTTTTTAGGCGCTTCAGATTTTTTAGAAGCTTTCTTTTTCTCGTTTTCCGATTTTAATGCCATGACTGAAATAGATTAGTGTTGTAAAATTTCCACGACTTTTTGAATTAGCCAAATATTTTAAACACTTTTTTATAAATAATTTTTACACAGATACAATTTGCTCTCTCCCGGGTCCATTACTAATATATTTAATAGATACTCCCAGAAATTGATTAATAAATTCAATATAAATTTTCATGTTTTCGGGCATATCTTTAAAATGTTTAATATCTGAACTATTGGTGTTCCACCCACTAAACGATTTGTAAAGGGCATTAATGTCCAACCCATTCATTTGAAAAGGAATGTAATTTTTCTCTTCTCCATTAATCATATATGTCGTACACACTTTAAGTTCTTCCAAAGAATCTAAAATATCCGCCTTCGTCATTACTATTTGGGTAATGCCATTAATCATACAAGCAAACTTAAGGGCCACCAAGTCGATCCAACCACAACGTCTTGGTCTGCCAGTTGTACTGCCAAATTCATTGCCGGTATTTCTAAGAAATTCTCCTGTACTATCCGACAATTCCGTAGGGAAAGGACCGCTACCCACTCTAGTACAATATGCTTTAGTGATGCCTATCACTTCTTTGATTTTTTGAGGGGCAATTCCTAAGCCTGAGCAAACGCCTGCTGAAATGGTATTACTGCTAGTAACAAAGGGGAAAGTACCAAAATCAACATCTAGCATACTTCCTTGTGCGCCTTCAGCAAGTACTTTTTTACCTGCACTTATTTTTTCGTTAATAAAATATTCCCCATTAACAATATTTAATTCTTTTAGAAATTCAATCGATTCAAAAAATTCTTCTTCCCCTATGCTAATGTCTTCCTGGAAATTATAGTTATCTAATATTCGCTGATGCTTGATACGAAGCTTTGTATAGTCGGTTTTGAAGTTTTTACTTAATAAATCTCCTACCCTAAGGCCATTGCGTCCGGTTTTATCCATATAAGCAGGCCCTATCCCTTTTAAAGTACTCCCAATTTTTTCATTCCCCTTTGCTATTTCACTCGCCTTATCAATTGCGCGGTGAGTTGGTAATATTAGATGGGTACGTTCACTTACAAATAGATTTTTTTTAAACTCCCCACCAAAAGAAGCCACCGCCTCGCATTCTTTTTTTAAAGTAATAGCATCTAATACCACGCCATTGCCAATTAGATTTATCTTATTCTCATGAAAAATGCCACTAGGAATTTGATGGAGTACAATTTTTTTATCATTAATGTATAACGTGTGTCCTGCATTGGGTCCACCCTGAAATCTTGCAATTACATCATAATTTTTGGCAAAATAATCTACAATTTTACCTTTCCCCTCATCCCCCCATTGTAAGCCTAAAATAACATCTACCATTTTTTAAAGCAATTTTTATAAAAAGTAAAAGAAAGGAAATTAAAAAAACATACCCATTATCAATTGGAAAAATTAGATTCTCTTTTTGCTTTACGAAAATAAAATTAAAAACGCCATTTACCTAAAATGAATGAAGATTAATTTAAAAAATCTACGCAACTTTTAACATGCTCAATTTTGAGGTATTAAATTTACTGATTGCATATTCAATGGTAACATCAAATCGTTTTACATTTTGAGAAGGCATTTCGTACATGGCTTCATTTAGTATACTCTCGCAAATGCTTCTGAGGCCTCGAGCCCCTAGTTTATATTCTAAGGCTTTTTCAACCATAAAGTCGAGCACTGCATCTTCAAATTTTAGCTCAATGCCCTCTATTTCAAATAGGCGAGTAAATTGCTTAACAAGAGCGTTTTTAGGTTCCGTTAGGATGCATCTCAATGTGGGGGCATCCAAAGGATTCAAGTAAGTCACCACAGGCAAACGGCCCAATAATTCAGGTATCAATCCAAAATGCTTTAAATCAACCGCATTGATAAACTGCAGTAGGTTATTGTGCTGAAAATCCTGTAATTCCTTATTTACATTAAACCCAATTGCATTGGTATTAATTCTTCTTGCAATGATTCGATCTATCCCATCAAAAGCACCTCCACAAATAAAAAGGATGTTCTGTGTATTTACTTTAATTAATTTTTGCTCGGGATGTTTTCTTCCTCCTTGGGGCGGAACCAGCACATCGCTTCCTTCTAGTAGTTTTAATAACCCTTGTTGAACACCCTCTCCGCTTACATCTCGGGTAATAGAAGGGTTATCAGACTTGCGGGCTATTTTATCTATCTCATCAATATATACAATTCCTCTTTCTGCCGCTGCAACATCATAATTACAAGATTGCAATAAGCGACTAAGCATGCTTTCAACATCTTCGCCCACATAGCCAGCTTCTGTAAAAACAGTGGCATCTACAATAGCAAAAGGAACGTTTAGCATTCTAGCAATTGATTTCGCTAACAAAGTTTTTCCTGTTCCCGTTTCGCCCACCATAATAATATTACTCTTTTCAATCTCTACATCGTTCTCTATTTTTTGATCAAGTCTCTTATAATGGTTGTACACAGCTACGGCTAATATTTTTTTAGCATCATCTTGTCCTATTACATATTCATCAAGGAATTTTTTTGTTTCAATTGGTTTTTTTACAGAAAGCTTTGAAGCAATAGGAGCGGGTGTAGTAATGGAGGAAGCAACCAATTCCTGGGCAAGGATTTCATGGGCATTTTCTACGCAGCTCTCGCAGATATGACCATCCTGTCCTGCGATAAGAAGCTTTACTTCTTGCTTGCTTTTTCCACAAAAGGAACAATGTAAATGTTGCTGTTTGGCCATATTTAGTTGATATTCTTGATAAACGAATAAAAATAACCGAATTGATTACAAAGATAATAAACCTCGCTTACACTCTTTATTGAATAGGGTTACAAAAGATTTAATCATGATGAAAAAGCCCTGTATAAACAGGGCAATAAATATTTAATTGGAAACCAAGATTACAATTTATTTAGCACCTTATCTACTATACCATATGCA
This sequence comes from Chitinophagaceae bacterium, assembly GCA_947447485.1. GTDB lineage: Bacteria > Bacteroidota > Bacteroidia > Chitinophagales > Chitinophagaceae > Ferruginibacter. The sequence goes on along the minus strand of CANFJP010000053.1, from coordinate 6,702 downwards.
ATAGACTCTTTTGCATCCATCCAATAATCTCTATCAAAATCTTTCATTACTTTTTCGAATTTCTGTCCGCAATTTTTGGCTAAAATAGTAGCTCCCATTTCTTTTGTCTTCTGCATTTGTACTGCCATAATTTCAAGATCAGCACTCGTTCCGCGTCCACCGCCACTTGGTTGATGAATCATCACTTCCCCATGAGGAAAAATAAAACGCCTTCCTTTAGCCCCTCCACTCAATAAGATACTTCCCATGCTAGCCGCCATACCCATGCAAACGGTGCTTACAGAAGAGGATATCATTTGCATGGTATCATAAATAACCATGCCACTTGTGACCATTCCTCCCGGGCTATTGATATAAAAAGTTATTTCCTTTCCGGGATCCAATGCTTCTAAATAAAGCAACCTATCTGTGATATCTTTAGCAGATTTATCATCAACAGGACCCCATAAAAAAACCTTGCGCTGTTCAATAAACTTTTTGTCGAACATCCATCCGCTCATTAATTTTTCCATTGGATTTTCGGGCAATGATGCTGGAGCGTCCTCTTCTTCTTGTAGTATACTTTTTGTAAAGAAATTCATATTGTTGAATTAAAATATTTAATGCTTTTTTAGTAAAAGATTTAGTCTTTTTTATTTTTTCTTGGATTCATTATCAGTACTTCATCTACAAGTCCATATTCTTTTGCCTCTGTAGAGGTCATCCAATAATCTCTATCACAATCAACGGCCACTTTTTCTACTGGTTGACTGGTATGATGAGCAATGATATCATACAATTCCTTTTTAATTTTTCGAATTTCGTTTACCGTTATTTCAATATCCGTTGCTTGTCCACCTGCGCCAGCACTTGGCTGATGCATCATCACACGACTATGTTTCAAAGCAGTTCTTTTTCCTTTGGCACCTGCACACATTAATACTGCCCCCATACTTGCAGCCATGCCAGTACAAATCGTAGCAATGTCTGGAGTGATAAATTGCATCGTATCATACACTCCCAATCCAGCGTATACGCTTCCACCTGGGCTATTAATATACATTTGAATATCTCTCGTACGATCTGTACTTTCTAAAAACAACAATTGAGCAGTCACAATATTTGCCACTTCATCATTGATGGGATATCCTAAAAAAATAATTCTATCCATCATAAGTCTGCTGTACACATCCATAACAGCAATATTCATAGGACGCTCTTCGATAATATTGGGGGTAAGATTGGTCACATTGTGATTCATGTAAGAATGCAAAGTGTTGCTACTTATTCCTTGATGTTTTATTGCATATTTCTCAAACTCTTTTCCTAAACTCATATAGTTGGTTGATTGATTGTTTACACTATTGTTTGAAACATAAAGTTAATGATTACGTTTATAGCTACATATGATTAATTCAAATGCTTTATAAATTAATATATTGAACGAATCTGTGATTTATGTTTACTGTACAAAAAGTATTCCTTTGTAAAATACTGACAAAATAGCAAAAGACGGAAGACTTAATAGAATTACGCCCTGTTTTAAAACAGTAAAAATGCTGAAATAACAATTAGGGTAGGCTTAACATTAAAAAAGAGCAAATTGCTTTGCTCTTTTTTAATGTTTGATTGTAAACTATTTGTATTGACCTGATAAGCTAGTGGCCAATTCTGTCATTTTCTTAATCCCCTCTTCTGGTAAATTGCCCTTTTTGAATTCTGCTAGAATTTCGGGGTACTTATTGTCCATTTCCAATAAAAAATGCTCTTCAAAAGCTTTTACATTTTTTACAGCAACATTTTTTAATAACCCTTGTGTACCCAAATAGATCATTGCGACTTGTTTTTCTACTGAGAAAGGTGAATATTGGGCTTGTTTTAAAATTTCCACGTTGCGAGCTCCTTTATCGATAACGTTTTTAGTAGCCGCATCCAAGTCGCCTCCGAATTTAGAAAACGCTTCTAGCTCACGGTACAAAGCTTGATCTAACTTAAGTGTACCTGCCACTTTTTTCATAGACTTGATCTGTGCATTTCCACCCACACGACTAACAGAAATACCTACGTTAATAGCTGGTCTAATGCCTGCATTGAATAAGTTTCCTTCTAAGAATATCTGTCCGTCAGTAATAGAAATTACATTCGTTGGAATATATGCCGATACGTCACCTGCCTGTGTTTCAATGATAGGTAAAGCTGTTAAAGAACCTCCACCTTTAACAAGATGCTTGATCGATTCAGGCAAATCATTCATTTGACGAGCTATTTCATCTTTAGAAACAACTTTTGCTGCTCTTTCAAGCAAACGACTATGTAAATAGAACACGTCACCTGGATAAGCCTCACGACCTGGAGGACGACGAAGCAATAAAGAAACTTCACGATAAGCAACAGCTTGCTTAGATAAATCATCATAGATAATCAATGCTGGTCTACCCGTATCACGGAAAAACTCCCCTAGAGCAGCACCTGCAAAAGGAGCGTAGAACTGCAATGGAGCTGGATCTGAAGCAGAAGCTGCTACAATAGTTGTATAGGCCATTGCGCCATATTCTTCCAACGTCTTCATGATACCAGCAATCGTAGAGGCTTTCTGACCAATTGCTACATATATACAATAAACAGGTTTCCCTGCTTCATAAAATTCTTTCTGATTGATAATCGTGTCAATTGCAATAGCCGTTTTACCTGTTTGACGATCGCCAATGATCAATTCACGCTGGCCACGTCCAATGGGGATCATCGCATCAATGGCTTTGATTCCTGTTTGAAGCGGCTCCTTTACTGGCTCCCTAAAAATTACTCCAGGTGCTTTGCGCTCAAGTGGCATTTCATATAGTTCACCTTTAATGGGACCTTTCCCATCAATAGGCTCTCCAAGTGTATTAATAACACGACCACTTAACCCTTCCCCTACTTTTATTGAAGCGATTTGAGCAGTTCTTTTTACTTTGTCGCCTTCTTTAATTTGGCTACTGTCACCCATCAATACAACCCCTACATTATCTTCTTCCAAGTTGAGCGCAATTGCTTTTACTCCATTCTCAAATTCAACAAGTTCACCCGAGCGAACGTTGTTTAATCCGTAAATGCGGGCAATCCCATCTCCTACTTGCAATACCGTACCCACTTCCTCCAAACTCGCTCCTGCATTGAAGTTGCTTAGTTGCTGACGAAGAATCGCCGAAATTTCATCTGGTTTTATTTCTACCATAATATAAAGATTGAAAAATGATTTATTGATTCAACAAAAGCCCTACAATATTAATTTTAGACCATCAATATTGTATGCTTAAAATCGGGTGCAAAGGTAAGGATTGACTGCCGGAATCGCAAAAAAAAGAAAAGATATTTACGGGATTTTGACAATGAACCGAGGAAGGTTTTTAAAATAGGGCAAGAGGGGTATTGTTGAGTTTTTGATAAAAAAAGTCTATTAGTCTCGAAACAAATATGATCAAATCCTCCTACCCCAAAATTCTATGGCTGCTTAACACACAACTAATGTGAGAAAATTGTAATTTCAAGCCAAAATGTTCTTAAAAATCAGCTAGATAAGCGTATTCAATTCAATAATAGGCTTATTTTGTAACCCTTAAAAGAAATAAAATTGGTGATTTCTAGCCGAAACATCAAGGATGTAAACTTACTTTTATTATGAAAAAAACCCTTCTTTTCCCCGCTTTATTGCTTAGTGTGTTTATTACAAAAGCACAAAAAGATGAAACTGCCATTGCATTGCAATTGGTTTCAAAGCATAAAGTAGAAATTGGACTATCAACAGAAGACTTAAAAAATATAGTTGTTAGCGATTCTTATTTCGACAAAACTTCAGGCGCTCAGTTGGTCTATCTCCAGCAATCTTATAAAGATATCATTGTTCACAATCAGCTGCAAGTATTGGCTTTCAAAAACGATCAGTTGATGTCAAAATCCGGCGGACGAATACTAAGTATTGAAAAGCTAGTAGACGGAAGCAAGGGAATTCCTAAAATAACTGCGCAAGAGGCTGTTTATGCTGCTCTAACAGATAGACATTTAGAAACCAAAAGAGCACCCGTTGTAATTGCTAGTGAACAAAATGGTCGAAAAATAATATTTGACAACATGGATATATCTAGAGAGAATATAACTGCAGAATTAATGTGGGTTCCTTTAGAAAAGAAAGTTGTGTTGGCATGGCAGATTTACATTATTCCTTTAACTACTTCTGATTATTGGATGGTAAGAGTAAGTGCATTAGATAAATCAATAATAGGCATTAACAATCTTACCGTTTCTTGTAATTGGAGTAGCCCAACAAATAACGTTGCTTTAGACAATGATAAAAATAAAAAAACTAGCAGTCTTAAAAATTCAACCCCTGCTCTTGCATATGGGAAAAGTATGTTCGACTTTACGGAAGTCACTGGACGCGAAAATTTAATTGCAAGTCCAACGCTCGTTAGCAGTGCTTCTTATAGAGTAATTCCGTTTCCTGCGGAAAGTCCATTAGTAGCTCAGCCTGCATTGGTTAGCGACCCTTGGTTAGCTGCTCCTGGAAATGCAACTTCTCTCTATTGGCACAACAATGGAGCAATAGATTATTCTAATACAAAAGGTAATAATGTTTGGGCAGCAGATGATATTGACGGTAATGATGTTCCGGGCAATTATGCTATTTCACTTAGTTCTACTAGCCCACTTAACTTTGATTTTACTCCTTCTTTTACAGTAACCCCATCTCAAACAACTCCTGTTACCAATCAACAATTTAATATTACCAACCTGTTTTATTGGAATAATATCATTCATGATATTACTTACCAATATGGTTTTGATGAAGTGGCGGGTAATTTCCAATACTCAAATCAAGGAAGAGGTGGAGTAGGAAATGATTATGTAATTGCAGATGCACAAGATGGTAGCGGCACTAATAATGCTAATTTTTCTACTCCTGCAGATGGAGGAAGAGGCAGGATGCAAATGTATTTATGGAGTGGAACCCCACAAAAAGATGGGGATGTAGATAATGGGATAATTTCTCATGAATTTGCTCATGGAATAAGCAATCGTTTAACAGGAGGACCTGCTCAAGCAGGATGTTTATCCAATGCAGAACAAATGGGTGAAGGATGGAGCGATTACTATGCTTTAATGTATACACAAAATTGGGCAACTTCAGATACAAGCACAGGGCGTGTTTTACAGAGATCAATGGGTGTTTATGCAGCGGGGTCAAATATCAGAACAAAAAAATATTGCACAAACTGGACTGTCAACAATCTAGCTTATTCAAATTCGGCTACTCAAATGGGTGAGTCTCATAACAGAGGAGAAGTGTGGTGCGCAACGCTATGGGATATGACCTGGAATATTATTAAACAAGTGAACTCCATTAACCCCAGTATTTATGATGCAAATGGTGGCGGTGGCAATACAATTGCATTAAAATTGGTTACCCAAGGAATGAAGCTTCAGCCATGCAGTCCGGGTTTTATAGATGGAAGAGATGCTATTCTTCAAGCAGATCAGCTTCTATATAATGGTGCTTACAGCTGTGCTATTAGAGAGGCTTTTAGAAGAAGAGGGATGGGTGCGTTTGCCTCTCAAGGCTCATCAGAAAGTGTTACTGATCAGGTCCCTGATTATTCAGCAGGCTCTGCAACTGTAAGCCTTACTCAAAGTGCTACCCAAGTTCCCGAAGGTCAAAATATAACTTACTATAATAAAGTAACCACAGGATCATGTGCAGGCGTTACTAATTTTTTGTTAACAGATACCCTACCCACCAACGTTACTTATGTTAGTGGCGGAACATACAATGCCGCTAAACGGGTGGTGAGCTTTCCTGTAACACTTGCCGCAAGTCAAACACAAGTATATTCTTTCACTGTACTCGTTAATACTGGATCTTATTTCCCAACCGTTAACTTATTCGAAGACTCTGTATCCACTTCTACCGTAGCTCCTAGATGGGCAGCTACAAATACAGTAACAGGTGTTGCGGCAAATTGGGTAGTATCATCTGCTAGAAGTTACAGTCCCAACAGATCTTATTATGCTCAAAACTTAGATGTAACATCTGATGAAAGATTGACGCTTGTTACACCAATTAGCCTTGGCGCGACTCCCCCTAATTTAACTTTCCGCCAGTGGTATAATACTGAAAGTACTTATGATGGCGGCGTGCTTGATATTAGTACCGATGGTGGGACTACTTGGACTACAAATATTTCAACTCTAATGTTATCCGGCGGGTACAATGCTACAATGGATGCTTCCACCTTATTGAGTGGAAAACAAGCTTGGAGTGGAAGTAGTAATAATAAATTTATTAAGACAAAAGTAAATCTTGCGTCTTATGCTAATAAAAGCATTTTACTTAGATTTCGTTTTATTTCCGATGTGGGAACAAATGCAGAAGGTTGGTACGTAGACGACATTACTATAAAAAATCAAGCAGTGGTAGAAATGCAAAGCAACTTGTATAATTCTACTAATGTAAACGTGGCCATTAGTGATACTTTTACCATTATTCTTCCTGCTGTTACCAGTAGCTTTACCTTTAGTCCTGTAACCCCTATTAACGTTACTTGCGGATCGGCTGCAAATCCTGCTACATTATTATCTAATACTGTGGGTGTTTTTACAACTCCTATAGCATTAACTTATACGAGCAGCATGCCAGGAACAACCGTTACACTTGGAACGCTTTCTTTAACTCCTGGTAATAGCACTTCC
>CANFJP010000052.1 GCA_947447485.1 Chitinophagaceae bacterium | reverse complement strand
TAACTCCTTTTAAAACCAACGCAGATATACAATTCTCGGGGATTCCACATAATCCAAATCCTCCCAGCATCAAAACAGATCCATCTTTAATGTCTTCTATTGCGTGGTGTGCGTCTTTATATAATTTGTTCATACAACTAAATGAAATTATTTAAATTCAAACAATTTTATACCCTTTCTTTGAGAAGCACTGATACTATCAAGGATCGCTGTCATTAATACAGGATGTGATTTGTAAAATTGATAACTTTTGTAAAACTCTTCTCTAGAGATTTTATAATGACGAAAAATAGCCTGTTGTAATTGCACGTTTACAAGGGTATCGTTTTGTGTAGAGTCCTTCTTTACAAAACCGGAACAATAAGCATCCGCTTTAACGTAATCCCATAAAACCAATTTCATTTTATTTTGAGGAATAATATCATTTGGCACATTGTTATTTGTGCAAGAAAAAAAAATAATTACGATAATGATGGATGGGTAAAATAGCTTCCTCATTTTAATTCATCTTTATATTTACTAGCGTTGGTAAGATCTAGCTTTATTAAAAGCGCCGCTACATCAGCTTTTTCTTGAGGAGGAGCTTTAGAAAAAACCTTCACCAGCTCAGTAGACTTCCCCTGAAAAAAAAACTGATTGATCATAGTGTTAGGATTTTCAGTATTAAATGCGTCTAGCATTTTAATCACACTCGTTAAGGCCGTGCGTCCTGCATTTTCATCCGAATAAAATTTATCCATTCCTAATCTGTAATATTGATAATACACATCGTGCATCGGTGCATACCTAGAGTTTAACATGTTTTCAGCCAACCAATACCTGTTTCGAAGCCCATCAAATGCTTTCCATCCTGTAATGTTTTTTCCGTCAGGAGCATTGTTTATTATATTTTGTGCCTTTTGGAAATACAAATCACCTCCATGTGTTGCAAAAGAATCTCCATCAAAGCCTAGAATCATATAGGCATAATAAGCAAATATTGCCGTTAAGTTAGACACCTGAGGATCATTTCCAGTAACCCGGTTTTCATTGAACTCTAATTGCTGAAATTCTTGATACTTTATACCGATGTTATCGTCTTTAAAATTAATAATCGGAGACAGATAAGATGTATTAAATATAGGGCGGGCAGATTGAATAGTAAGATAGCCGGTGTATACATTCGCTTCACTTGTTGATTCAAGATTTAAGAAAAAATTACACTCTATTTTTTCATTTGAAGCATACACATCGTTGGTCCATTTTCGATTGTTTAGGAAATTATTTAAAGAAGTTTGTAAGGTTTGAAAAACATTCTTATTTACATTGTTACTTATGCGACTTGTCCCTATTGTAACTCTTGCTTTCAACTCTTGAGCATGCAAGTTCACTGATAAGATACTGAACAGAAATAAAAATTTAATTTTATACATGCGACAATTTAATAACGTAATCAATGATATCTGCAGCAACTAGTTTCTTGGATTTAATATCAAAAGCAAATTCGCCCCCCTCTTTATCAAAAATAGTAATTTTATTATTGGAAGACCCAAACCCTGCTCCCGTATCTTTTAAAGAATTCAATACAATCATGTCTGCCTTTTTATCTCTCAATTTATTAATGGCATTCTCTGTTTCGTTGTCAGTTTCTAATGCAAACCCTACTAAAAATTGAGATGGCTTTTTATGCACTCCCAGCTCTTTCAATATGTCCTTTGTTTTTTCTAATGACAACACCAATTCCCCTTCTTGCTTTTTGATTTTACTTGCAGAAGGAGCTGCAATGGTATAATCAGCAACTGCGGCAGATAAAATAGCAATGTTTGTAGTGGAAAATTCTTTTAAACAAGCATCATACATCTGAGCAGCAGAAGTCACTTTAATCAAATTCAATTCAGAGGGAATGGATTCAGAAATCGGCCCTGCAACAAGGGTTACAATAGCGCCTCTTTTTATACATTCCTCAGCCAAAGCGATTCCCATTTTTCCGGAGGAGTGATTGCCAATAAAGCGAACTGGATCGATCGCCTCATGCGTAGGACCTGCTGTGATTAAAATCTTTTTGCCTGTTAATTGTTTTTTTTCTTTGAAAAAATCATTGAGCCAAGCTACAATATTTTCGGGCTCTGCCATTCTACCCGGGCCATGTAATCCACTGGCTAACTCGCCCGTTTCCACCGGAATAATTGCATTGCCATAAGAGGTGATTTTTTTAATATTTTCTTTTGTTGACGAATGCAACCACATGTCTTCATCCATTGCAGGAGCTACCACTACCGGACAGGTGGCAGACAGGTAAACAGCAGTTAACAAATTATCGCAAGTTCCTTGAGCCATTTTGGAAAGCGAATTGCAACTTAAAGGAGCGATTAGCATTACGTCGGCCCATCTTCCTAGCATCACATGATTAGCCCATGAATCGTTATCAACCAATTCGGAAAGCACTTCATTTCTAGAAAGAGTAGACAATGTTAATGGAGCAATGAATTGAAGAGCTGAGGGCGTCATGATCACTTTCACTTCGGCTCCTGATTTGATTAATAGCCTAAGCAACACAGCAGACTTATAAGCTGCAATGCTACCGGTAATTCCTAAAAGTATTTTTTTCCCTTTTAACATATAAAAAGACCCCGCTGGGTGGCGGGGTTAAAATTATAACAACTATTTTAAAAAGAATATTTAAAATTTGACCAACCGAGGTTAGCTAAACAAATTCTCGTCATTTCTACGGAAATGTACTTTGTCTTCCAAGAATTCAGTAGTAGCCAATAAAGCAGGATTGGGCATTCTTTCATACGCACGAGAAATCTCAATTTGCTCTTTGTTTTCGTGGATTTCCTCCAAACTATCAGTATGACTAGCAAATTCTTCTAGTTTATTATGAAGTTCTTCCTTTATGGTAATGTTTATCTGATTAGCCCTTTTTGCTATAACAGCAATAGACTCATAAAGATTGCCTGTTTTCTCTTTAATATCAGACAGTTTTTTAGGTTCTGCTGAGCTACTAGTATTAGTGCTTAGTTGACGACGAATTTTGCTCATTTTTTATAGCTTTTATTTGATTATTACTTAATTCTACATATTTAGCTGCATCATTTAGCAGTATGCTCTCTGGATATCTATCCAAAAAATCTTGATATTCTGTAACTACTTTTTCAAAGCGTTCCTCTTGTTTTTCTGCAATACTCATTTTTGCAAAACGATAATAAGATTTCACCACCATCAATTTGTACGACGCTCCAGATGAAGATTCTGGATAGTTATTTAATAAGTCTCCAAAAGCAATAGCGGCAGCTCTAAACTCTCCAAGATTATAATACAATTCCGCACCTCTATACTCTTTCAATTCTAATTTTGCTCTAGATTTATCAATTATTTCTGTCGCTTCTTTTATTCGAGAAGATTCAGGATGTGTATTAATAAAAGTCTGCATCATCCCCATGGCCTTTACTGTGCTTACTTGTTCTAATTCAAGCTTAGGCGATTGCTTATAAAAACAAAAGGCTCTCATATAATCTACTTCTTCAGCTTTGCTGCTGTTGGGAAATACTTCTAAGTACCCTTTAAAAAGATTTTCAGCATCACTATAAAGCTCCTCGTAATAAAAGCAATAAGCGTATTTGTAATAAAGATCTTCAAATTTCTGCGTTCCTTTAAAAACGGGGAACAACTCTTCAAATAACTGTTGAGCACTTCTGTACTTTTTCTTTGCAAAATACTCCTCAGCTTTGGTAAGCTTGTATTCGTAGTCTTTGCTTCTTTGAATTTTACTAAATTTATTACAAGAAGATACCAAGAATAAAGAAAGCAATACAGGCAATAAAATAATTCGTACTCGCATAAAGAACAGCAAAATTAATAGTTTTTCTTCAAAAATGGCTGTTAAAATGTAAAAGTATCAAAACTACTAGTGCATTGAAGTTACCCTAAAGCAGAAAGCCCTCTATTAAGAGGGCTTTCTGCTTGAAAGTATTTTAATTCAATTAGTTAGACTTGATATCAATTGTATCCTTATCTCCACCACCAACTTCACAGTTAGTAGTGATTCTGTCTTCCGTAATACCACCTTGACGAACAAGGTAATCTTTCGCAGCATCTAATCTTTTCTGGCAAGTAGCTTGAGCTGATTTTGATGCTTCTGGATATCCATTAAGAGTGATAGTACACTTAGGGCTTGCTTTTAATTTAGCAGCTACTGCATTGAGCATTGTTTTTGCATCTTTGCTTAAGCTAGCTCCTTTAAATGAAAGACTTGGATAGTCAGTTGGGCATGCTGCAACTGGTGGATTTTTGCAACATTCTGGATCTGGGCATTTACCTACTCCATCTGCATTAACAGGCTGACACTCTGTAGGTGTTATCAATTGCTTATCCATATAATCAGGAACACCATCTCCATCTGTATCTTTAGAAACGCCATGTGTATCCACTGGAGCACCTTCTGGAGTATTTGGTTCGCGATCTAACTGATCAACCACCCCATCTCCATCTGCATCATCAAAAGTTTGTTTAGGGAATTTAGTATGTCTTGGATTGTTGATTTCACCATAAGCATAATCCAAAGGATTTAACCACCAAAGTGGCTCAACAGATTTTGAACCTAAGTTGAAGTTTAAGCCCAATGAAAGGTAATTATAAGAATCCCAATTTGGAGTCAATGCAGCATCTCCTAGAGGATGCTCTTGCCATTGTTGGCCATCTAATAAATCATCATGAATAAAAGTATGACGATCTTCTAATGCTATGTTTATTCTCTTGCTTAATTTAATAGCTACTCCTGCTAATACAGTAGTAGAAAATTGTAGCGTTTGATTTCCTAAAATTGGTCTGCGTTGTCCTTGACTTTGAGCAGCTGTTTCGTAGGTATCATCCATTCCGGCATTCAATGCTTTGCGAATATCTTTTCTGCTTTTATAAACGTTGCCATTGTTAGCAAACACATCAGCATAAAGACTACTATAATCAGTTCCTGCTGCTTCGTTTCTAGCATTGATATGCGTTTCATATACTGTAGCACCAATTCCTGCTCCTGCATAAAATGCTAAGCTAGTTTTGTCTTTGTGGAAACGAACATTATTCAAATTGATAAGACCTTGTATTCCAAGATCCTGTGTTTTATTTTTGTAGTTATAATAAACAAGTTGAGCAGGTTGTCCAGGAATTGATGTTCCACCAGGTATTGGCGCACTATAAATAGTGTTCAATGCTGTATTGTTTCCGAAATTTTGAGAAGCGTTCCAATTCAATCCTTTTGCAATTCCAGTTAAATATTGAAGTCTTAAAGAGAAAACATAACCAAAAGCTTTTCTTACATGCGCAGCAAATCCAAAAGTTGGAAGCACAGTAGGAATATCGGAGGAAAGATTAAATAAACCGCCAGAAACACCTATTTCCCACATGTTGCGAGGCTTTGAAGGGAAGTTATATGAATGATTCCAAAATTCATTTTGTTGTGGCATTCTAGGACGAGTAATAACTGAAGAGTCATATACATCGTAACCGCTACCACTGGTAACTTTTTGAGCGAATGTTCCTACTGAAAGTAGCAGAACGATTGCTAATAAAATTTTGAATTTTTTGCTTTGCATAACTGAATGGTTAATATTTTTCTAAAAATACGAGTTGTTAAGTTGCAAATTTATCTAATAGGTACCATAAAGCCAAAATAAATAGCCATTTATTTGTATTCAACCCATTTGGAGAAACCACTGGGCCATTGGAATGCAAAATCAAGAAGGTTATTTATTATGTATTAAATATTTAATTAATATATAATAAAATTCAAATTAGTTACATAAATACTTTGAAGGCGGCCCTCAGTGTGTTAAATTGCCCGATATTACCATGGATTTTATTCAAAAAACGATAGGAACTGAACTGAAAATTTTTGAAAAGAAATTTTCAGAGGCTATGCGGACCAAGACTCCCCTTCTTGATCGCATCATGAAATACATTATTAAAAGAAAAGGAAAGCAACTAAGACCGATGTTTGTTTTCTTAAGCGCCAAACTTCATGGCGAAATAAACGAAAGCACATACAGAGCTGCATCGCTAGTAGAACTACTACACACAGCCACCTTGGTTCACGACGATGTAGTTGACGAATCACTTGAAAGAAGAAATTTTTTTTCTATTAATGCTATTTGGAAAAATAAAATCGCCGTGCTTGTAGGAGATTATTTGCTTTCTAAAGGATTGTTGTTATCTACTACAAATGAAGATTTTGAACACTTACATATTCTTTCAGATGCCGTAAGAAAAATGAGCGAAGGCGAATTGCTTCAAATGGAAAAATCGCGCACACTCAATCTTAGTGAAGAAATTTATTTTGAAATCATTCAAAACAAAACAGCTTCCCTGCTTTCTTCCGCCTGTGCTGTAGGGGCTTTCAGCACAAGCAAAGACAAAAACTTATCCGAACAAATGAAAAAATTTGGAGAAAAAGTTGGCGTCGCATTTCAAATAAAAGACGATTTGCTAGATTATGGAATTGAAAAAATTGGCAAGCCAACGGGCAATGACATAAAAGAAAAAAAACTTACCCTGCCGCTGATTTACACTTTAAATAACATTGATAAAACGACGAGAAAACGGTTAATATACATCATCAAAAATGAGAATAAAAATCCCGACAGTATTAAATTTGTTCTATCAATTGTTCAGAAAACCGGAGGCATTCAATATGCAGAAACAAAAATGATTCAATACAGGGATGAAGCATTAAATATACTACACTCATTTGATGAATCTCCTGTCAGAAGCGCCTTAGCAGAACTAGTAAGATATACAACAGATAGAAAATATTGATATTGGAAAAAAGATGGAACATACTGCCTCAAGACAAAAAACAAAGTGAGCTATTAAAAAAAGTGCTTCATATCAACGAAACAATTTGTTCGGTGTTAGTTCAGAGAGGCATTACTGATTTTGAAATAGCGAAAGAATATTTTAGGCCCTCCCTTGAAAAATTACACAGCCCTTGGTTGATGAAGGATATGCAAAAAGCAGTTACCCGAATTGAAAAAGCTATTTTATCTGAAGAAAAAATCCTAGTCTTTGGCGATTATGATGTTGATGGCACCACTGCTGTTGCCTCTTTTTATCAATTCATTACAAGCATCTACAATCCTACGCATACAGATTTCTATATCCCCCATCGATATAAAGAAGGATATGGGGTAAGCAAAATGGGAATCGACTTTGCCGCTGAGAATAATTTTAAATTGATTGTATGTTTAGACTGCGGGATCAAATCTGTAGAACTAATCGCATATGCCTCCACGCTAGGAATTGATTTTATTATCTGTGATCACCACTTGCCTGGAAATGAATTGCCGATTGCTGCCGCTATTCTAAATCCAAAACAATCAGATTGCAATTACCCATATAAAGATCTATGTGGCTGTGGCATTGGATTTAAATTAATGATGGCCCTAGCAGAACACTTTTCCATTGAACAAGAACATTACCACTGTTATCTAGATTTGTTGGCTACCGCTATTGCAGCAGACATTGTGCCTATGACGGGAGAAAACAGAATATTGGCATTTTGGGGAATGCAAATGATCAATCACCACCCATCTGCTGGAATAAAAGCCCTCATAGAACTCGGTGGCATCAAAAAAACATTAACCATTAGCAATGTTGTTTTTGTAATTGCTCCAAGAATCAATGCAGCAGGAAGAATGGATGACGCCCGCAAGGCTGTTTCCCTTTTTATTCAAAAGGACTATGATAAAGCATTGGAACTAGCAGCTTTACTTCATTCAGATAATTTTGACAGAAAAGAAGCTGATACTTCTATTACAGAAGATGCTTTAGATATCATCAAATCCAATGAAGAATTAAGCAATAAAAAATCATGTGTTGTTTACCGAGAACACTGGCACAAAGGAGTAGTAGGAATCGTTGCGTCTCGATTGATTGAGCATTACTACAAACCAACCATTGTATTAACAAAAAGTGGAACACTTGTAACAGGAAGCGCGAGAAGTGTGAAAGGATTTAATTTGTATGAGGCTATTTACGAATGCAGAGAATATCTTGAAGCTTATGGAGGACATTTTGCAGCAGCAGGACTATCCTTACTACCAGAGAATGTAGAACCCTTTACTAAAAAATTCGAAGAGGTGGTTTCCAGCACTATTGAAGATCACATGTTGATTCCAGAAATAGTTATCGACGCCCCTATTTTTTTATCAGAAATAAATACATCCGTTTACAATATCATTTGTCAAATGGAACCATTTGGACCAGAAAACTTGCGCCCTGTATTTATCGCTAAAAATGTTGTTGATACCGGCTATTCAAAATTATTAAAAGACAAGCATGTTAAATTCTCTGTCAAACAAAACAATACAACCCTTGCTGGAATTGGATTTAATATGCCAGAAAAATTTGAATTATTAAAAACAAATCAGCCAGTTGACATTGTATTTAGCATAGAAGAAAACGAATTCCAGGGAAACAAAAGTCTTCAACTGAAAATCATTGACTGTAAGATGAGTAACTAGATTTGCTTACTCTTTTTCTGTCATCAACTCAACACTCCTATTAATAAAACTAGTCAGATGGTTGCCCGTCAGCATGCCTTGAGAAAGCAACGCTAAATCAGCCAAATTCTTTACTAACTTTTCTTGTTTGGCTTCCTCTTTTTCTGCAAGTATTGTTTTAAAAATAGGATGGTTCCCATTCACTGTTAAATTCACTTCATCGGGCATGTTTGCATAAAAAGCAGCCATTCCGCCACCTACAGCAGCCATGTCTTTCATTCTTCTCATCAATTCTGGCCGAGTAGCCGTAACAGGTACCGAACCTTCGCTCAATCCTTTTACTTCCACTGTTAGATGCATGCCGTCCATTGGTTTATCAAACAATGATTTAAGTTTTTCCGTTTGCTTCTTGTTCAGCACGCTTTCATTCGACTCTTGCTTATCAATTAGATTTTCGGCTATGTCCGCATCTACCCTTGTAAATTGAGTATTCTCCCATTTCATTTCCAAGCTATTGATAAATGCTGCATCTACCAATGTTTCCATTTTAACAACCACATACCCTTTGTTTGTTGCCTGCTGGATAAATGCATCTTGCTGAACGGGGTTCGTAGTATATAATATCACCTGTTTACCTTCTTTGTTTTTTTGCAATACTTCAGTTGCCAATGTATATTCTTCTCTAGTAAAGAATTTTCCAGTAGTATCTTCCATCACAAAAAACTTGTTGGCTTTGTCTAAAAACTTATCGTCTGTCATCATACCATACTTCACAAACAAGCCCAAGCTTTCCCATTTTTCTTCAAAAGATTTTCTATCTGAATTAAAAATCTCTTCTAATTTATCTGCAACTTTTTTAGTAATGTGCGCATTGATCTTTTTAACATTCGGGTCTCCTTGCAAATAACTCCTGCTTACATTCAATGGGATATCCGGACTATCTAACACTCCATGCAACAACATTAAAAACTCTGGAACAATTTCCTTCACTTCATCCGTTACGAAAACCTGATTGCTATATAATTGAATTTTATCTTTCTGAATTTCATAGCTCTGCTTGATTTTAGGGAAATATAAAATCCCCGTCAAATTGAATGGATAATCCACATTCAAATGAATCCAAAACAAAGGGGGCTCACTAAAGGGATACAATTCTTTGTAGAAAGCTTGGTAATCTTCTGCTGTTAAATCAGCAGGCTTCTTTGTCCAGGCAGGCGTAGGATTATTGATTTGTGCATCTTCAAAAAATATCGGCACCGGTAAAAACTTACAAAATTTCTCTAATACTGTTTTTACTCTTTGAGACTCTAAAAATTCAATGCTCTCGTCGTTCAAATGCATTACGATGGTGGTGCCTCTTTCCTCTTTCTTGTTCTCTTCTAACACATACTCCGGACTTCCATCACATTCCCATCTAACTCCGGTGGTATCTTCTTTAAAACTTTTACTAAATACTTCCACTTTATCACTCACCATAAATGAGCTGTAAAATCCTAATCCAAAATGACCAATAATACTTGCTTCATTTTGACCTTTGTATTTTTCTAGAAATTCCTCTGCTCCACTAAAAGCTACCTGATTTAAATACTTGTCAACTTCCTCTGCCGACATACCTATCCCCTTATCTGCAATACTTAATGTTTTTTTATCCTTATCGATGGAAATATCAATCCTCAATTCGCCCAATTCTCCTTTTGCCTCTCCAATAGAAGACAATGTTTTTAATTTCTGAGTGGCATCTACTGCATTACTGACAAGTTCGCGTATAAAAATGTCATGTTCACTGTATAGAAACTTCTTTATAATTGGAAAGATATTTTCCGTTTGAACTCTTATACTACCCTTTTGCATGATTTTCTATTTTTTATAATTACTTGTCAAATTCAATACCAATGGCGTTTTGCTGACAGCTTGACACACTAACACTGGGTATAGGCATAAAAAAAGTGCCCCGAAATAGTCCAGGGCACTGTAAATATTATAAAAACTATTACTGAACAATAATCTGTTTGATAATTGTAAAGTCCAAATTAAGCACCTGGAATGTATACACTCCAATTGGTAACTTAGCTGGCATTGTAAAATGATCGTCAATGAAATCAACTGGCACTATCAAATCCTTTTGGAAAACACGCTGACCAGCAATGTTAATCAATCTAACTGCATAATGACCAGGCTTAATTCCACTTAAAGTAAAATGAACATCACTTCCTCTTACAATAGGAGTTGAGTAAACAACTAACCCTGCAGGGATAGCAGAAGTGAAAAATTGCTTTTGATCACCATAAGTAACGCTGTTGCCGTTGATTGCATAGGCTCTATAATAATAAGTTGTATTTTGAATCAACCCAGTTAAATGGCTAGAGAAAATAGACGAACCAATATTATTAGACTCTACTTGAATGCCAAATCCAGGTGTAAATCCATTCATACCACTGTACTCAATTCCGTAAGAAGTAACAGGAGAACATCCTGGATTAGATATTTCACCTAATAAATAGGCTGCATTCGGAGTTACAGACAATGTATCTCCAGTAACAATAACACCTCCGCCATTCGTGCCAATACCTGTTACAGCAACATATATAGTATTAGGAATACCTCCACCTACAACAGGAATATCTCCGCTATAAGTTATTTCTGCAGTTGGGCTGAATTGAACAAATACTGTTTGAGAACTTGCTCCTCCAGTCTGTGGAATATTTAAAGTACTTGTATATGCCCCATTGGAAGTAGAAGAGAAACTAAATCCTGCTAATGGCCCAACAACGATATCTGAATTATCAAGATTCACAGCGTCAATTACAAATGAATTTGGACCGGCTACGGTATTAACACAAACATTATCAAATCCTGTAAGATTTGTTGCAGTCAAGGCAGCATTGGTAATTCCATTTCCACTAACAGCTACATTCACAGTTAGTATAACGCCACCGCCCGTAATCGTAACATTTGCCGAATTAGCGCCCATTACTTGCGGTGTAAATCTTACATACACAGGGGTAGATGATAACGTGGCACTTGTATAAGGGATGGTTATTGATGAGCTCCAATTGATATCATCAGTAGACACTTGAAAATCTGTTGGGGCAGTAATGGTTATATTATCAGGAAAACCTGAAAGATTCGATCCTTCAATATTAAATGATTGAGAAGCGGAATTAGTTTGCATAACAACATCTCCAAAAGCAAGTGTTTTAGGAGTCGCTACAATTTTTGGACCAACCACCTCTACATCAATAAAGCCTGTGTATTCTAAACCATTGCTACCAGGTGCAGAAGAAACGAATCCCCATCCACCTGTGGTTGTTTGTCCACTTGCATAATATCTAATATATACAGTAGTACCACTCGGTACATTTTGCAAATCGGCTACCCCAGTAACATCTACTGATAAAGTAAGTGCTGTACTGGTTGAAGGTGTGCCTATCAAAGTAAAAGTAGTACCATCCAAACTATAAGCATATTGCGATGTTACACCTGGTGTTGCATAAAAAGAAGATGTACCAGCAAATTTTGCGTTTATACTAGACAGTGATAAGCTATATCCTGTTGCCGTTTGTAAAGTCGTTTGGAAATAATCGGTATTAGTAGTAGCTATCCCTTCATTCTTAAACCCAACGGTTCTAAATGAATTACCTCCAGCACTAGCAGCTGCTGTTGCGCCACGCGTAATCTCACTCAAGGCACTAGTAGAAACTAAGTTTGCATTAAAAGTGGTAGCTGCAAGCGTTGCAATTGAACTTAATGTATTAAAATCCCAAGCAGCGATTACACTAGCTGTTGGAGGCCCCACTGCTAAAGTTGTAAAGGAAGACTGAGAACCATATACTGTTCCGTCTACAGTTGTTGCATAAGCTACATAATAATAAGGAGTAGAGGCTGTAAGACTAGTTAACCCTACAGAAAAAGATCCTGATACCTGATTAACAGAAGGTATTGCATTTCCTGTTATTGAAGGATCAAAACCATTGGTTTGGCTATATACAATACCATACGCTGATACTGAAGCACATCCTAGAGTATATGAACCCGCAATGGTTGCTGCAGATGAAGTAATAGATGAAGAAGATCCTGTTGTTGCAGTGGCAGGAGTATTGATACCAGACCCTGTTGCAGCAACATTTACAGTGGTAGCTCCACCACCTGCTACTGAAATATTGCCATCATAAGATATTGCTGAAGTTGGAGTGAATTTTACAAATATGGTCGTATCGGCAAGCGTTCCGCCAGATTGTGTTATAGTGAATGTGCTAGTATACGTACCACCTAAAGCATTTGAAAAGCTATACCCTGTTAATGGACCAACAGTGATGTCGGCCGTTGTTAATGCAGCTCCACTAATGGTAAAGGTATTTATACCAGGCAATAACCCAACGCATACATTGCCAAATGTAGATAAAGTAGATGCTGTAATAGTAGGTACTAAAACTGCCACAGGCGTACCTGTTACCATATTAGAAGATGTACCAGGATTGATTGCATTAATTGCCTGAATGATAACTGAGTATTGTGTGTTGTTGGTTAATCCAGTTATTACAATAGGACTTGTTGTTTGAATAGGAGAACAAGCAGTAAAAGTTGCTCCATTATCTGTAGAATACTGATAATTAGTTATTATAGAACCACCATCAGATGTTGGGGCTGTAAAATTTACAGTAAGTTGACCATCTCCAGGGGTGATGGAGGTAATGCTTGGCGCTCCTGGAGCAGTAGC
>CANFJP010000051.1 GCA_947447485.1 Chitinophagaceae bacterium | reverse complement strand
ATTGAATTTATTACTATATTTATAGATACAATTCATTCATCGTATGCCAACAATTGCAGAGTCAGAATTAATCATTAATGATCGGGGAGCAATCTATCACCTTAATCTTCGTCCAGAAGAATTGGCCGAAACGGTTATTGTTGTCGGAGATCCTGAACGTGTGGAGAAAATAAGCAAGCATTTCGACAAAATAGAACACACGCTCTATCACAGAGAATTTATTACCCATACAGGATATATTGGCAACAAACGATTGTCTGTAGTATCTACGGGCATTGGCCCAGATAATATAGATATTGTGCTCAATGAACTCGACGCATTGGCTAATATTGATTTTGAAACCAGGCTCATTAAAAAGGAATTCAAAAAACTACAAATCATACGCTTAGGAACATCGGGCTCTCTTCAAGAAAACATTCCTGTAGATAGTTTGGTAGCCTCTTCTCATGGACTCGGATTGGATAATCTGATGAATTATTATTCATACAGCAAATCATCTTCCCAATTGGCTATGATCGATGCTTTTTTATCTCATACTCAATT
The DNA here is from genome assembly GCA_947447485.1 of Chitinophagaceae bacterium. Lineage (GTDB taxonomy): Bacteria > Bacteroidota > Bacteroidia > Chitinophagales > Chitinophagaceae > Ferruginibacter. Next base: position 12,856 of record CANFJP010000051.1, on the reverse strand, counting down.
AAACAAAGACATTACTATTCCATATGTGTTTGAAGGAAGTCCTCAATTGCTTAATAAATTTGGAGAAGAGTATTTTAAAGGGATAACAGTTACCTGTCCGGGATTTTATGGTCCGCAAGGAAGGGTGTTACGACTCGATTTGAATAGCCCCGGCTTAATTAATAAGTTCACTGATTTTTCATTTGAAAATAATAGGATTACTAACTTTGAAATGGAAACCTCCGCTATTTATGGGTTAGGTAAACTACTGGGGCATGAATGCTTAAGCATCAATGTAATTATTGCTAATAGAATAGTTCAACAATTTTCAAAAGATAGCAATCTTGCAGTGGAGAATATGATTAAAAAATCGCTAGAAGTATTAACTGCTTGATTGATTAAAAAGTAAATGTAAACATTGTAATGGCTGCAAATATCACAATTCCAGATTTCTCCATAGCTCCAAGGATAGACCAAGTGGGAGTAGAAGAAAGAGCATCACGTTTTACCAAACGAAGTTTGAAAAACGAAACTAAAATCAACGGATTGAAGTTGGCGCTCAATATGATTGACCTGACTACACTCGAAGGGAAAGATACTGATGGAAAAGTAAAACAACTTTGTTACAAAGCAATGCATCTTCATGATGCATATCCAGGATTGCCAACCGTTGCGGCAATTTGCGTTTATCCTTCAATGGTAGGTGTTGCAAAAAAGGCACTAGGTGATTCAGGTATTAAGGTAGCATCTGTATCTACCGCATTTCCTAGCGGACAAGCGCCAAGAGAGGTGAAAATAAGAGATACGAAATTTGCCATTAATCAAGGGGCAGATGAAATAGACATGGTTATTTCTAGAGGTAAATTTCATCAGGGGGAATACAATTTCGTTTTTGATGAAATCGCTGCTATCAAAGAAGTTTGCGGCACCACTACATTAAAAGTAATATTAGAAACAGGAGAATTGGGCACCTACGATAAAGTTAGAAGAGCGAGCGATATTGCGATGTATGCAGGAGCAGATTTCATTAAAACTTCCACAGGAAAAATCGCCCCAGCTGCTACAATGCCCGTGACATTGGTGATGCTAGAAGCAATCAGAGACTTTTATTATAAAACAGGAAAGCGAATATCCATGAAGCCTGCTGGAGGAATTTCAAAAGCAAAACTAGCACTACATTATTTAGTGATGCTCAATGAAGTGCTCGGAGAAGAATGGATGAACAATCAATATTTTCGTTTTGGTGCCAGTAGTTTAGCAAACGATATCTTAATGCAATTAATGAAACAAAAAACAGGCGTATATCAGTCGGCAGATTATTTTTCGAATGACTAAATAGTATTTAGTTTAAAATGTTGCAAAAGTTTAAATTGTTTAATAGGTTGAGATTAAAAAACCTATGGCAAGTATAAAAAGATTTGAAGAAATAATTTCATGGAAAGAAGCTAGAGTATTGAATGCTTTATTGAGGGAAATGATTAAGGAGAAGAGATTTGAGAAAAACTACGGATTGATATCTCAAATAGAGCGTTCCGCCGGTTCAATAATGGATAATATTGCAGAAGGCTTTGAAAGAGGTAGTAATAAAGAATTTATTCAGTTTTTATACATTGCTAAAAGTTCTTGTGGAGAGCTAAGGTCACAGTTGTATAGGGCATTTGACGATGGTTATCTGAGTAAGGAGGAAATTGATTTGGTTTCTATTTGCTGCATTAAGATTAGCAGTTTAATTTATAAATTAATAGAATATTTAAAAAACACTGAGATTAAAGGACAAAAGTTTAACAAGTAAGAGCGAGCATCTTAATTACCCAACTTATTAAACTACTTAAACCCTTGAAACCTCTGAAACTTAAAAGACAATGGCCAAAAACAACACCCTCAAACTCAAATTCGATTCATCTCGCAATCTTGCCCCAGCGCCTGAAAGCAAGAGCGTTGCAAAAATTGCAGATAGATATGAATTGTTTATCAATGGAAAATTTGAGAAGCCATCTTCCAAAAAATATTTCAAAACCATCAATCCCGCAACCGAAGAAAACTTGTCGTTGATTGCTGAAGCCAATAATGCAGATGTAAACAAAGCTGTAAAAGCGGCAAGGAATGCCTATGAAAAAGGATGGAAAAAAACAGCTCCAAAAGAAAGAGCAAAATATATTTATCGTATTGCGCGCATTATTCAGGAGCGTGCAAGAGAATTGGCAGTGATTGAAACATTAGATGGTGGAAAACCTATCAGAGAAAGCCGCGATTTTGATGTGCCTACAGCAGCCAATCATTTCTTTTATTATGCAGGCTGGGCAGATAAATTAGAATATGCTTTTCCCAACAGAAATCCACAATCATTGGGCGTAGCCGGACAAATCATTCCCTGGAATTTTCCTTTATTGATGGCCGCTTGGAAGATAGCTCCTGCATTGGCCACTGGAAATACCGTGGTATTGAAGCCAGCAGAAACAACTTCTTTAACTGCATTGAAATTAGCCGAAATCATTCAAGAAGCAGATTTGCCTCCCGGTGTTGTAAATATCATAACCGGTGCGGGTGCTACAGGCGCGGCAATGGTGAATCATCCAGATATAAATAAAATTGCCTTTACTGGTTCAACCGATGTAGGAAAAATTATTCAAAAAGCAATTGCAGGTACCAATAAAAAAGCAACGCTCGAATTGGGAGGAAAAGCTGCCAATATTATTTTTGATGACGCCCCATTAGATCAAGCAGTGGAAGGGGTAATCAACGGAATCTTTTTTAATCAAGGACATGTTTGTTGTGCAGGTTCAAGATTATTTGTACAAGAGTCTGTGTACAAAATTGTATTGCAAAAATTAAAAGACAGAATGGAATCATTAATCGTAGGAAATCCTTTAGATAAGAATACGGATATAGGTGCCATCAATTCAAAACAACAATTAGAGGTTATTAATAAGTACATAAAAATTGGACAACAAGAAGGAGCGGAAATTTTTCAAAGTAAATGTACCATCCCTACAAAAGGATTTTATTGCAGACCAACGATTTTTACCAATGTGGCACAGTCAAATAGAATCGCTCAGGAAGAAATTTTTGGTCCGGTATTGTCAATACAAACTTTCAGAACCGAAGATGAAGTCATAGAAAAAGCAAACAATACACCTTTTGGATTATCGGCTGGTGTATGGACAGACAAAGGGTCTAAGATTTTTAACATGACATCTAAATTAAAAGCTGGAGTGATTTGGGCCAATACTTACAATAAGTTTGATCCTACCTCTCCATTTGGAGGATACAAAGAAAGTGGATTTGGAAGAGAAGGGGGTTTGCATGGATTGGGAGCGTATTTGAAGGTTTAACGTTTAATGTTTAACGTTCAATGCGGAGCTTGATGTTTTATGTGAAATTTTGTGAAAAATACAGTTAAGTGGTGTTGATTTAAGTTAGTTCATAACATTCCATAATTTGAAATTTGAATAAACAAGTTATTGGAAATGTCAACAATAAAAACTTTTGATGAATTAGAGGTTTGGAAAGTCAGTAGAAATATATGTAGGGAGATTGGTGAAATTATTGATGCTGGATACCTAAGAAGTAATTATAGATTAATCAATCAGATTGAAGGTTCTTCTGGTTCAATAATGGATAATATTGCTGAAGGATTCGAAAGAGGAACAAGAGCAGAATTTATTCAGTTTTTAGGATATTCAAAAGGATCTTGCGGGGAATTAAGATCACAATTAATGAGACTATATGACAGAAAGTATATAAATAAAGAAAAATTTGATGAATTATATTTAAAATCTATAATCATCAGTTCTATGTTACAGAAATTTATCATGTATTTGCAAAAAAGTGAAATTGAAGGAAATCGAAAGAAAAATAACATCAAACTTTAAACATCAAACCTTATATAATGTCAAACAGAATCGAAGTCCTCAAAACATATAAAATTTACATCGGTGGGCAGTTTCCTAGAACTGAATCGGGAAGAACCTATGTAGCAACCAATGCTAAAGGAGAAAATCTTGCTAATGTTTGTTTGAGTTCTAGAAAGGATGTAAGGGATGCTGTTGGCAGTGCCAGAAGTGCATTTGGTGGTTGGAGTGCAAGAGCAGCTTTTAATCGTGGACAAATATTATATCGTATTGCAGAAATGCTGGAGGGTAGGAAAGCGCAATTTATTGATGAGTTAATCAAACAAGGCGCTACAAAAACTGCCGCAGAAAATGAAGTCAGTCTTTCTATCGACAGATTAATTTATTACAGCGGCTGGTGCGATAAGTATCAGCAAATATTTAGTGCAGTTAACCCGGTAGCTTCTTCTCATTTTAATTTTTCGGTGCTAGAACCAATGGGTGTGGTTACCGCTATTGCCCCGCAAGAAAATGCTTTAATTGGTTTGGTGTCTGTGATTGCTCCCATTATAGCGGGGGGTAATACTTGTGTGATACTGGCTTCTCAATCAAAACCATTATCGGCCATCACTTTTGCTGAAGTACTCAATAGTTCAGATTTGCCCGGAGGTGTTGTGAATATTCTTACGGGGAAAGTGGCGGAATTGCTTCCTTATTTTTCTGACCACATGGATGTGAATGCTGTTTGTTATGCAGAATCTGATGCTGCTTCTAAAAAAATGGTTAAAGAAAATGCTTCCTTAAACGTAAAAAGGGTGGTGCTATATGAAAATACAAAATGGATGACCGAAACGGCTCAATCTCCCTATTTTATCAATGATTTCCAAGAAGTAAAAACAACCTGGCATCCGATTGAGAACATCGGCGGAGCAAAAGCGGGGTATTAGATTTCCCTTACTTATTAAACTTGTTAAACCTTTTAAACAGCTGAAACCTTTCAGTTTTATTGATTAATTTTACATAAAAATAAAAACCATGAGTACAAGTAAAATCATTTTAATAGGAGTAGCCTCTTTTATCTTAATTATATGCTTTTGGGGATGCAATGGCTATAATGGATTAATTTCTGCTGATCAGAGTGTGAAAAAAGTTTGGAGTAACGTTGAAACCAATTATCAAAGAAGAACAGACTTATATAGCAGTGTTATCAAAACGATTGAAGGGTCTGCTAATTTCGAAAAATCAACTTTAAAAGAAGTGCTAGAAGCAAGATCTAAGGCCACTCAAATTAAAGTAGACATCAATGATCCCGCTTCATTAGAAGCGTATCAAAAAGCACAAGCTGGTTTACAAGGATCGTTTAGTAGATTAATGGCTGTAGCAGAAAACTACCCAGACTTAAAAACGACTGCTGCATTTAGAGATTTCCAAACGCAAATAGAAGGAACGGAGAACAGAATTAATGTTGCTCGTCAAGATTATAACAAAGCGATTGAAGATTATAATCTTAGAGTAAAGCGTTTCCCTAGTGTAATATTGGCTCGTTTATTTGGATATACAGATAAGCCATATTATAAAGCAGATGAAGGAACAGAAAAAGCGCCCAATATTGATTTTAATATCAAGTAATCTTTCAAACAATTTTTAAAATGATTGGATTCTTCAAAAAGAAAAGTTTGTTATCTGAAGAAGATAATAAACGCATAGTTGAAGCCATCAAATCAACTGAACAGCTTACCAGCGGAGAGATTCGGGTGTATATGGAATCTAAGAATCCATTGGTGTCTACAATTGAAAGAGCATCGGAGATATTTATTAAGATGCAGATGCATCAAACAAAACAGCGTAATGCTGTTTTGTTGTATATAGCCCTAAAAGATAAAGAAGTTGCACTTTTTGGTGATGAAGGCATTCACCAACAAGTAGGCTCTGATTTCTGGAATCGTCAAGTTTCCCAAATGATTCACTTGTTTAAAGAGAATAGTATTGCCGATGGTGTTGTAAAGTGTGTTGCTGAAGTAGGCAATGTACTGATAGATAAATTTCCATACAATTCGCTAGAAGATAAAAACGAGTTGCCTGATGATATTGTGTTTGGAAAATAAATTTGCTTGTCTACATGAAATTTAAAAAATCAATCGCCTGTTTATTATTACTAGCCTCTTTTGTTAAAATAGGAGTAGCACAAAATATTCCTAGCCGTCCAAGTCCGCCTAGATTAGTTAACGATTACACCAATACGCTTACCTCTGATCAAATTAGTGCGATAGAAAGAAAACTGGTAGCGTTTGACGATAGTACTTCTACACAAATAGCTGTGGTAATTGTTGCTACCCTTGATGGAGCAGATATCAGTGATTATGCGCTCAAGCTTGGTCGTGCATGGGGTATAGGCGGGAAAGATTACAATAATGGAGTCGTTTTTATTATTTCAATTGACGATAGGAAAATAAATATTTCTACTGGGTATGGTGTTGAAGGAGCCTTGCCAGATATTACAGCCAAACATATTATTGAAGATGTAGTAAAACCTAATTTCAAAGGGAATGATTTTTATCGCGGAATTGATGAAGGAACAACTGCAATCATTCAAGCGGTTAAAGGAGAATATTCTTCTCCAAGAAAAAAAGATGGCCGTGCTTCTGGTGCTAAAATGATTATGATGCTCATCGTTTTCATTATTATTCTGGCACTCTCTTCAGGTGGCGGAGGTGGTGGTTCCTTTATGAGTAGAAGAGGTTTTAGTGGGGTAGGTGCTGGTATGCTTTTGGGAGGAGGATTTGGTGGCGGATCAGGCGGAGGCAGTAGTGGAGGTTTTGGTGGCTTCGGTGGTGGAAGCTTCGGTGGTGGTGGCGCAAGTGGAAGTTGGTAGAAGAGGTTACATTAAATTTGCTCATTGTATTAAAGTATCAAAAGAAGATGCGAGTTGTCAATAAATTATATTTCAAAGCTATTGCAAAAAGAATCCTAGTAATTTTAAAAATAAATGATCCAGATCGATTCCTTAAAAAAGCCAAAGGGGTTATTCATATTGGAGCAAACATAGGTCAAGAACGAGATTTATATTACAATAATAATCTTCCAGTGCTTTGGGTAGAACCGATTCCCGAAATTTTTAAAATTCTTCAAGATAATTTAGTTGGCTTTTCAAAGCAAATTGCATTTCAGGAGTTGATTACAGATATAGATGATGGAAGTTACTCATTCAACATTTCCAATAATAATGGTGCTTCATCATCAATTTTGGATTTTAATCTGCATAAAAGTATTTGGCCCGACGTGGCTTATGATAGGACAATCTCCCTGCAAAGCATTACGCTCACTTCTTTTCTAAAAAAGGAAGGGATCAATATTGCCGATTATGATACGCTAATAATGGATACCCAAGGATCTGAATTGAGGGTATTAAAAGGTGCAGCATCAATATTGCATAATTTTAAATTTATAAAGACTGAAGTTCCAGACTTTGAATCATATAAAGGATGCTGTCAATTGAAAGACATTAATGAATTTCTAAGCTTATATGGATTTCGGGAATTATCACGTAATAAATTTATTGAAAGTACTGCAGTTGGTAATTATTACGACATTGTTTATGAACGTAAAAAATAGATTTTATTACTTGCTAATATAATACAAGCTAAAAGAAAGTTGGCAAATCGCTAGTGAAATTCAAAAAATCGAACTTGATGTAATGATATCTTAAATGTAGTATTAAAGACACATAAAAAAAGGGTTGAAAAAAACACCTTCGTGCTTCCTTCAAACCCTTGAAACATTGAAACCTTTTAATCCTATGAAACTTATTTAAAAGCTTCGTTAATATAGTCTTCTATTTCTTTTCCTTTTGCTTTTATTAATTTATCTAATCCTCCTTTAAAGCTATTGTCAACATAGCTTCTGTATTGCTCAGGAATCATATTTCTAACCGTTGCAATGTTATCAATTCCTGTTTTAATTTTTGCAATGTCATTTATTTTCAACAGATACTCGATAAACTTATTTGTCATTCCAATTTTTTCTTGACTCAAGGGAGCATCGCTGTAGCTTTTTGCAATAAATTCAAAGTCTGCTTCAGTGCCATTGGCAATTAAAACTCTATTTACTTCATCTCCTAAAGCTCCTTTTGCATCAGTACAATACTTTTTAGCAAGTGCGTAAGCATTCTCTGGATTCAATGCTGTTAAGCCCTTCAATGCTGCTCCTGCAACTGAATAAGAAGAGTCATTTACCGCTACCTCATAGATAGGTTGATATTTTTTATCTCCATTTTTTACCAAATAAGCAATCGCAGTAGCTTTTACTTTTTTATCGTTAACTGTTTTGGCTATCTGTTCAATTTGATCGGTTACGCTTTGATTGTTTTTAAAAGCAACGCCCCCTAATTTTTGAATAGTGCTAATTTGTAGTTTATAAAAAGGATCATTGAGTCCTTGAATCAATTCGTCCATGCTATTCTTAGAAAAATAATCAAGCGCTTCTTTTCTATCAAGATAATTTTTCCCGTATTTCCATTGCGCCAAATAATTTGCTTGTGATTTGTTGTCTGTTTTCTCTGCCAATAGAATTTTATCAGCATCTACACTGATCCACTCTGGCTGTTGTGTAGTTGCAAAATAAAAAGTATCTATTTGATTGCGAACGTTCACATTGTATCTGGTTTTATTTCCATTTACGTATACGTCTATTGCAATAGGCAGTGTAAAGATCTTTCCCGTTTTTTGAGTTTGCTCAATAATGACAGCAGCTGAGGTGGGGTTGTCGTAATTGTAGCTAATTTTCAACTTCGGGTGTCCGCTTCCGTAATACCATTGATTCCAAAACCAATTCATATCCTTTCCGGTTACTTCCTCAAATGCCAAACGCAGTTGGGCTGCTTCGCCTGTTTTGAATTTATTAGTGGTTAAATAATTATTTAGCGATGCGAAGAAAGCGTCATCTCCTACATAATTTCTCAGCATGTGTAAAATACGACCGCCTTTATTATAGCTTACTCCGTCAAAAACATCTTCTTTGTCCGAATAATAATATCTCACCAAATCCTTTTTCTCTCCACCACTCGCGATATACCCTTGCATGTCTTCAAAATTGTGTGCATCCGCAAAGTCTTTGCCATGTTCGTATTCGTCCCATAAGTATTCACTATAATTTGCAAAGCTCTCATTAACGGTGATGTTGTTCCAGTTTTCTGCTGTTACCAAGTCGCCAAACCATTGATGAAATAATTCATGTGCAATGGTTTCTTCCCAATCGTTTCCATCAGTAAGCTCGCGAGCATTTTGATAGGCGCTTTCCTGATGAAGTGTAGCAGTAGTATTTTCCATTGCCCCACTTACATAATCTCTTCCCACTATCTGAGAATATTTAGCCCAGGGAAATTCTACGCCCAATTTTTTTGAATAGAAACCCATCATTTCTGGAGTGAGTCCAAAGATTCCTCTTGCATAGGGTTGATAAGCTTTCTCTACATAGTAACTCACTTCCTTTCCTTTATAACTGTCTTTAGTTATAGTGTATTCTCCTACACCCATAAAAAATAAATAAGGTGCATGTGGTAAATCCATTTTCCAATAATCAGTTCTGGTGCCATCATTATTTTTCTTCTGACTTTTAAGTAGGCCATTGCTAAGCGTTACATATTTATCAGGAACAGTCATTGTTATTTCTTCTGTTGATTTCTGATTCGGCTTATCAATGGTGATCATCCAGGCACTATTTGATTCTGTTTCACCTTGTGTCCATATTTGAGTTGGTTTGTTTTTTATAGTTCCTTTTGGATTAATAAAATACAAACCCTTGGCATCTGAAATAGCTGCGCTTCCGGTAGTTTTTAATTCGTTGGGCTTACTTATATAATCAAAGTAGAGTGTGTATTTTTCGTTTTTAGTATATACTCTATCTAGCTTTACATTTAATTGAAGTCCATCGTATGAATATTTTAACGGTTTTTTTGTTGTCCCCTTAATAATAGACAATTCCTTTATATCCATTCCCTTTGCATCTAGTAATAATGAATCTGTCGGATAGAAAGTTGGCCGTAAGGTTAGCCACTCTTTTCCTAGTAAATAAGATTTTTCATAGTCAAAGCGAACATCTAGCTTGGTGTGAACGACGTCATTGATTTTAGGAGAACTGCCTCTGAATATTTTTTTCCATGAGGTATCTTGTGGCTCCTCGGCAAATTGTGCTTTACTTGAAAAGGCAATGGCTAAGGCAAATAGTAAAAATAGTTGCTTCATATATTTATTTTATAAGCTGTAAAAATAAACGGCTATTCGTGAAACTTATCATAATTTTTTATAAATGGTAAATCGGTCATATTAAGTAGCTTTGAATTAAATGCAATTCATATAGATGAAATTCATGCGCATTCTGTTGGGTTTTATACTGCTGTCTTTTTGTTCAAAAGGGCAGTCCAATCATTTTGTTTATATACAAACAGACAATAAACAGCCTTTTTATATAAAATTTCAAGAACAAATCATCAGCTCATCAGATGCTGGATATGTTATCATTCCTGCATTACCGGATGGAGCATATCAGCTCGTTATTGGATTTCCAAAAAATCAAGCTGCTCCAATAGCAGTCCCTATTGTTATTAAAGGGAATGACCAAGGTTATTTGATCCAAAAAAACATAGACAATCAATTGGAGTTGATAAATTTTCAAACCCTTGAAATTGCTACCCCAATAAGAGATTCGAGTAGTTCTACAATTATTTACGAAACAATTACAGATGAGTTTTCTTCAGTGTTGGCAGCTGCTACCAATACAGCTTTAACCAGAAAGCAAAAAAGCATAAGGAAAGAAACTCCAGTAGCAGTGATACCGAAAGATACCATTAGTACAAAAATGCCGATTCAAGATTCAATCCAAAATATTGACCAGTCAATTGTGGCGGAAATAATAATGCTTCAAACGTCTATAGACAGCTTTGGTCGTCATAGTACTTATCTAATCAACGATTCCAATAAAACAGACATCGTTTCAATTGACATAGATTATCCATTGCTTGATACTGTAAGTCAACACCTATCCGATACGTTGGTATTTGCCTTAGATTCTAGCGTTCAGGTTAATCAATGTAAAATCATTGCCAATCAACATGATGTGGATCAGTTAGAAATAAATATGAAACTCTTGATTGATGAAGAAAAAATGATTGCAGTGGCACACAATGAATTTCAAGTAAAATGTTTTTCAACTGAGCAGGTCAAATACTTAAGTAATCTGTTTTTGATAGAGGACAATAAATGCAGTTTCTTGCTAGATGCATATGCTTTTACAATGGACGTTGTTAATTTCAAAAACCTTCAGGTCCTTTTACTAACAGAAAAAAATATCAAGCGTTTTACAGAAACGGTACGTTAATCAATTACATATTTTATGTCAAGATATTTCATAGAAGTAACTTATAAAGGAACTAAGTATGCCGGCTTTCAGGTACAACTAAACGCTAATACAATTCAAGCTGAAATTGAAAAAGCGTTGTTGATTTATTGTAGACAGGCTTTTCAATTAACTGGTTCATCCCGCACGGATGCTGGTGTTCATGCGAAACAAAATTATTTTCATTTTGATAATCAAACAGGGAAGGAATTTAATTGGGAACAAGTAGCCTATCATTTAAATGCTATTTTACCAGATGATATTGTTATTAAAAGTATCAACAGCGTGAGCGAGGAAAAGCATTGTCGTTTTGATGCACTGTCTCGTACATATGAATACACTTTGTACAATGCTAAAGATCCTTTTTTAGATGACAGGGCATACTATTATCCTTATCCCTTACAATTAGATTTACTTAATGAAGCGGCGATGATGATTAAGAACACAGAAAATTTTGAAACATTTTCAAAACGGAATACGCAAGTGCAGACATATATATGTTCGATTTTCGAAAGTCATTGGAAGACTCGAGGCGAACATGAAATCGTATATACGGTTAAAGGGAATAGGTTTCTTCGTGGGATGGTTCGAGGATTAGTGGGAACCATGCTCAAAGTGGGCACAAAAAAGATAGATTTAGCTGAATTTGCTGCTATTATTCAATCGCATAATGTAATGCTTGCTGATTTCTCCATGCCTGCAAAAGGACTTTCATTAATAAATGTAGCGTACTAAACGAACCAAAACTTCCATTTATTAATCATCAGCCAGAATTTTTAATATCCTCTAATCCCTTGCTATTGCTGCATTACAACTTATTCAAGCCTCTTTTTTTAAATAAAAGTGAATAAAACTTTCAAAATTATTTTGAAAGCCAACTGTATGCCCCTATCTTTGCTGCCCGCTTTAAAAAAAGCATTAGTTCTTGATTAAAAAATAAGCAGTCTTCTATCATTTATTTTAAATAAAAACTAAAATAAATTTGGATAGTAACTTATCTGCTTATACCTTTGCACTCCCAATTAAAAAAAGGGCTTTTTTCAAAGGAAAAAAGAGTTTGAAAGACATAGCATAATTTGAATGAAATTATACCGGCTGATAGCTTTGCTCACCTCATGTAAAAATGACGAGTAAAACTAGAAAGCTAAAAGATCTTTGAAAGTTTGGAAACAGCAGCATCCCACATTTATGTGGGATAATTAAACAGGTAATGTTAGCGCAAATATTAATTTTTAGAATTTGACGTTAATTTCCAATGAAATTATACAGTCAGTTCAAACAACACATTTACAATGGAGAGTTTGATCCTGGCTCAGGATGAACGCTAGCGGCAGGCTTAATACATGCAAGTCGAGGGGCAGCATAGGGTAGCAATACTCTGATGGCGACCGGCAAACGGGTGCGGAACACGTACGCAACCTTCCCAAAACTGGGGAATAGCCCTCCGAAAGGAGGATTAATACCCCGTAAGATAATGAAGAGGCATCTCTTTATTATTATAGCTCAGGCGGTTTTGGATGGGCGTGCGCCTGATTAGGTAGTTGGCGGAGTAATAGCCCACCAAGCCTACGATCAGTAACTGGTGTGAGAGCACGACCAGTCACACGGGCACTGAGACACGGGCCCGACTCCTACGGGAGGCAGCAGTAAGGAATATT
>CANFJP010000050.1 GCA_947447485.1 Chitinophagaceae bacterium | reverse complement strand
TCTAGATTTGGTGTATATGTAGCCTATCAATATTATTTATCTTTATTTAAGAAGATTCAGCAAACGAGCCCCAATCGACTATTAGAAAAAAGAATTAGAATAAATAATATCTATAAAACATTTATTATTATTCGTGCAGGTTTCAATAATCGATTGGGGATTTTATAAACTAAACAGTTCACTACACGCGTTGCAATTATTGTAAGTGTATAATTTTATCAAATTCATGCAAGCGCCCAAAGCAATTATAATAGGCAGCGGAATAGGAGGAATGGCAACCGCCATCAGGCTTTCTGTACAGGGATTTGATGTAACAGTATATGAATCTAATGACTATGCCGGCGGCAAGTTGTCATTTTTTGAAAAGGATGGATTTAAATTCGATGCAGGCCCTTCACTGTTTACGCAACCGCAAAACATAGAAGAACTTTTTTCATTGGCCAATGAGCCTATTGAAAAATATTTCAATTATCAATCAATTGACGTTGCCTGTAAATATTTTTTTGAAAATGGAAAAATCATCTATGCGTATACCGATCAATTAAAATATGCTGCTGAGCTAGAAGATAAATTAGGGGAAAGGTCTTTTGCTTTAAAAAAGTATCTTATAGCAGCCGAAAAATTGTACAACAATATTGGGTTGATTTTTTTAAATCATTCTTTACATAAAAGGGCTACCTGGCTTCATCGTAGAATTATTAAGGCTTTTCAAACCCTTCGATTGTCTTATATCACAGGCACAATGCACGAGCATAATAGTAAAAGCTTTGTCAGCAAGGAGGCGGTGCAAATATTCAACAGGTTTGCTACTTATAACGGAAGCAATCCTTATAAAGCACCTGGTATGCTGAGTCTTATTCCTCATCTCGAGCAAACACAAGGAACCTATTATCCAAAAGGGGGCATGATAAGCATTACAGAAGCCTTGCATCAATTGGCTATTAAAAAAGGCGTAAAGTTTGTTTTCAATAGCAACGTTTCCTCCATCAGCCATAAAAGCAATGCGGTGACTGGGATTGTGGTGAATAATCAATTTATTCCGGCAAACATTGTAGTCAGTAATGCCGATGTTTATTTTACCCATAAGTATTTATTAAATGATGCCACTCGTTCAAAAAAATTATTAAGTCTTGAACGGAGTAGCAGTGCAATGATTTTTTATTGGGGTATTAAAAAAAGTTTTACGCAGCTAGGATTACATAATATATTATTTAGTGATAGCTATAAAGAAGAGTTTGATCATTTGTTTACGAAAAAGACATTGATAGGTGATCCTACGATATATATTAATATCACCAGTAAAATGGAATCTTCTCATGCACCCGCTCAACAAGAAAACTGGTTTGTGATGATCAACGTGCCTGCCAATGTTGGTCAAAATTGGAATGAATGTGCTATCCAGGCTAGAAAAGCTGTTATACATAAAATCAACAGACTATTGAATACCGACCTTGAGTCCTTGATAGTATCAGAAACGATGATGGATCCTGTTCAAATTGAACAAAAAACCGGCAGTTTCATGGGGTCTTTATATGGCACTAGCTCAAATAATGTATTCGCTGCTTTTTTAAGGCCCGCTAATTTTAGCACCCAATACAAAGGATTGTATTTTTGTGGTGGCACTGTACATCCTGGTGGTGGAATTCCGCTTTGTTTAAAGAGTGCCTACATTGCATCTGAATTGATTAAAAAAGATACCAAGAAATTGTTCAATAAAAAATAGCTCCTTATCAAATTATTTAATTCACAGCACAACAATAAAGCGTTTCCCATTTTTGATCGGGTGCAATGGGCTACCGCTATTGCTATATTGTTTCATTTGATTGGATTGATGGGGATATTATTCTTTAATTCAAGATTATTTATTTTATTAACTCCCTTGAATTTATTGTTGATGTTTTTTTTAATTCTTTACACACAAAAAAACATCAATCGGTTTTTTTTATTGTTTTTTGCAGCTTGTTTTTTGTTAGGGATTGCGATTGAGATTGCGGGCACCCAAACGGCACTTGTATTTGGTCATTATGCTTATGGAAAAGTGTTGGGGCCTACTATTATGGGGGTTCCTTTCGTTATTGGTCTTAATTGGTTTATCATAATATATTGTTGCGGAACAGCGATACAATTCTTATTAAGTGCTATTGTAAATAAGCTTCCCGATGTTACTGAAAAGCCTAGGGCTGCTTTAAAAAAACTATCTGTAATAATAGATGGTGCCACCCTTGCCTTGTTGTTTGATTGGATAATGGAACCAGTGGCTATTCGTTTAGGGTATTGGCAATGGGCAGGCAATGGAAACATTCCCCTGTATAATTATTTATGTTGGTTTGTTTTTAGTACTGTTCTTTTATTCATTTTTGATATAGGTGAATTTGATAAGCGAAATAAATTCGCTGTACATTTGTTATTAATTCAAGCAATGTTTTTCTTGCTTTTAAGAACTTTTTTATGAGTTGGTATTATTTTTTATTCATTGTATTAGGTGTTTTTTTTATCATGGAGGGCGTTACCTGGCTTACGCACAGGTATATTATGCATGGATTTTTATGGTATTTGCATGAAGATCATCACCAGCCAACTTCGGGTGTATTTGAAAAAAACGATGCGTTTTTTTTAATTTTTGCTATTCCTAGCTGGCTGTGTATTATGCTAGGATTGCAATATCAGTTTTATGGAGTGGCTGCTATTGGTTTTGGCATTGCTTTATATGGATTTGCTTATTTTCTGGTTCATGAAGTAATCATTCATCAGCGAATCAAGTGGTTTAGCAGAAGCAATAATACTTATGTTAGAACCATTCGTTGGGCACACAAAATGCATCACAAGCATCTTGGAAAAGAGGAGGGAGAAAGTTTTGGAATGTTATTTGTTGCTGCTAAGTATTGGAAAAAGGTAAGAGAAGATAAAAAAAGAAGGAGTAATTAATTTTTTAATATAATTTAATTGAATAATCACTATACATATTTTCTCATTCTTGGTCTTTCTTTGGCTGGCCCATTGATATTGAGTTTTGATAAAAAAGTGAGGTTCTATAAAAAATGGAAAAGGGTATTTACCAGTATGATATTGCCTGCTATTTTTTACATCATTTGGGATATGTGGTTTACCAACATGGGCGTATGGGGTTTTAATGAAAAATTTATCACAAATAAATTTGTTTACAACCTTCCCATAGAAGAAGTATTGTTCTTTTTTATTGTTCCCTATTGCTGTGTTTTTATTTATGAATGTGTTAGATCTTATTTTCCTGCTATACAGCAAACAAAAGTTGCTGAGAAAATTTTACAGACAATAGGACTAGTGTTGTTTGTTGCTGCATTAATTTTTTATAAGCGTCAGTATACTTTCTACACCTTTTTATTTAACAGCATTTTTATTTTACTTTTTTTTAGATTTAGATCCTATTTTAAAGGATTCAATATCTCTGTATTTTTGATATCCTACCTGATTATTTTAATTCCCTTTCTCGTAGTCAATGGATTTTTAACGGCTATTCCTGTTGTGGTGTATAATAGCAATCAACATCTTGGGCTTTATATTTATACTATACCTATGGAGGATGTTTTCTATGGTATGTTGCTGTTTATGATGAATGTTGCCGGCTTGGAGTATAAAAACTCAGGTATTATCCGATAATTCACAATTGATATAAAAGTTTGCACGCTTATTAATTCTGTATAATAGTATCTGTATTATAATGTACATTCATTAAACGTAGAACATAGTAATTCTTAATTTTTTACTTGTTCAGCAATTATGAATCCGTCCCCTTCTCGCCAATCGAGCTTAAGTGCTGCACTTAAAGCTATGCAATCTGCTGTTTCCCTCAATAACGAGGGGGCGCTAATAGATAGTTTATTAGACTCCTCAGATGAAATCATTTACATTATTTATACTACATCTTCTCACAACAATTTTATCAGTTCAAAGTGGCATCATTTTTTTGGATTTTACCCTACTATTCAAAAAGACTTATTTCACGAAATGATGAAGTGTATGTTGGGTAGCTCTGCTAAAGAGTATAAAAAAGTTCATGATCATTTAAAACCAGGAAAGGAAATTACTATTCAGTATAACATTATAAATAAGCTTACCAAAGAAAAATTCTGTTTATCCGAAAGAATTAGAAAGGAGATTGATCTTTCTACAAATGAAACTGTTTATTGTGGGAAAATTACCAATGTCACCAACGAAATTTCTTTTGCAGAATATCAACAGAAAGTTATTGCTGAAAAAGAGAAACTTGATTTATTGTCAAACCATTCACCTGATATCGTTTTATTAACAGACGCAAAGGGTATCATTGAATTCGTATCTTCTTCCGTTGAAAATATATTAGGTTACTCTTCCAATGAAATGCTACATATTTCCATTGAGAAATTTATTGCAAAAAACTGCCAAAAACTTCTTTTTTCTTTTTCTTGGTTGCAAAATGGCAAAGAAAAAAATTCCCAATATGAATACAATATGATTCATAAAAATGGCGAACTTCTGCATGTAGAATCGGCTATTACAAAAATTAATAGTAGCAAGGGTATTTTAGATAAAATTCTAATGCACAATCGAGTTGTAAGAGTGGCTGATAATGCTACCAATAGAATCGTGATGAGTGAGCATAACTTGAGGTCTTCATTAGACGAAATGCAACTTGCTGTTCTTAAGGTTGACAATGCTGAAAACATCATTTGGGCTAATAAGGTTTTTTCAAATATGACTGGCTATAGCACTAAGGAGCTAATAGGACAAAACGCGAATAAATTATTGTTATTTTCAGATGTAGAGGTAAAAAAAATGAATCGTATTATAAAAGATCGAAAGATGAATTTTTCTTCCTTTTATGAAATCAAGTTAAGAAATAAGAACGGGCAATATATTGATGTAATTGTTAATGGGTCTCCACTGAAAGATGAGAAAGGGAAAGTGATTGGAAGTATTGGTTTGCATTGGGACATCACTCAAACAAAGCGACTAGATAGGCTTATTGAGGAACAGAGGAATGCAATGCAAAATGAAGTAATGTTGGCAACATTGGCAGTTGAAGAAAAAGAAAAAGAAGCAATAGGGAATCAATTAAGAGATGGGGTAGGCCAAATGCTTACTTATTTGAGTTTGCACTTACAGAAACTGGCTGATGTTAAAAATTTCGATGCAGATGCGCATAGCAAAATCCAACAAAAAATAACGGAAACCATTAATGATGTAAGGGCTATTTCACAAAAACTATCTCCTTTAGGGCTAGCAGAATTGGGCTTAAGGGATTCTATTATTGAATTAGTGAATCAATTGGTTGATTCAAAAGAAACTAAGTTTATTTTAGAATGCTCAGTAGTGGATTTTGTAGGAATGTTTCCTCATGCACAAAGATTTTTATATAGCATTACAAAGGAGCTAATAAAAAATTCTATCAGTCAAACAAACCCTACTGTAATAAAATTAACATTCAAAAAGGAAAACAATTTTTTTATTATGAAATATTCCGACAATGGAATTGTCTTAGATCAAAAAATAATTGATAAAGGGAATAATTTAAATAAAATCAGCACGAAAATATTTTTATATGACGGCAATATTAAAGTTAATTCAATTACTAAAGAAGGATCCGCGCTTACTATTGAATTCCCTCTTAATAACATACTCGAGTCTTAGGATAAATTCATCCAATTAAAAATGCCGTTCTATGAACGGCATTTTTTAATAAAGTTATAAAACCTATCAATTTGGCTCTTTTAATGTTCCATTCCAAACTTGCTTTCCTTGTATCTTTTTCACTAAATACATGATTCCTACAAAAACAAAAAATAGCGGCCCGGTAAAACCAAAGAGTGCAACATATTTTGTTCCGTAAAATTTTTCCATGGGTCTTCTAAGTCTTTCTGCTATCAAGTACATGCTTGGTACCATCACTAAGGTTAGAAAGAATGCGAAGATTAGTCCAAAAATAATCGTCCAGCTTAATGGCCCCCAGAATATAACACTATCCCCGCCAAAGAATATATGAGGGTTTAAGTGCTGGAAGAAAGAAACAAAATCAATATTAAAACCAACGGCTAGTGGAAGCAATCCTAATATCGTTGCAATCGCAGTTAACATAACAGGAATAATTCTTATCCTTCCTGCTTGAATGGCGGCTTCTTTTGTTTTCATTCCTCTTCCTCTTAATTCATCCGTAAACTCTATCAACAGAATTCCATTCTTAATCACAATCCCGGCTAATCCAATGATTCCTACTCCCAACATAATACTAGCAATTGTCATACCAGTAATCGCATAGCCTAATAGCACCCCAATAATAGAAAAGAATATTTCTGTAAGTACAATAAATGGCTTGCTCAATGAGTTGAACTGAAGTACCAGAATTAAGAATATTAGTCCAAGTGCAATCGAAAGGGCTTTTCCAAGAAAACTATTGGTTTCTGCTTCTTGTTGTCCTTGTCCTGTTTGTCTGATGATTACATCGGCAGGAATTCTCGTTTTGGATTTAAAATCAGCAATTTTTGTTGCCAGTTCTGCATTAACCTTTCCTGTTAGTGATGGGTCAAGTACATTTGATTGCAATTGTATGGTTCGCTTTACGTTCTTACGAACGATCGCACCAGATGTATTGGTATAATCTACCGTAGCCACTGCACTTACGGGAACAGACTTAATTCTCATCGTACTCATATCCATGAAAGTGATGCGCATATTCATTAAATCGGTAATGTTATTGCGCAACAATTCATTGTATCTCAACTGAATTTTATATTCGTCTTCTCCTTCTTTTAGCTTACTTACTTCTTTTCCAAAAACGGCTGTACGTATTTCCATTCCAATTTGTCCTGTACTCAATCCTTCCATCATTGCTTTTTCACGATCAATATTCACCGTTATTTCTGGGCTATGTAAATCAACATCCATTTTCAAATTTTCCACCCCGTATACTTGATTGGTATCTAGGTAACTTGAAAGTTTCGTTGCTACATCGGCGATTTCTTCAAACTTATCACCTACAATTTCAATATTTACTGGAGGGTCTGTTGGTGGCCCGCCATCTTCTTTTGTTACCTGAATACTCGCTCCGGGTATTCCTCCCATATTATTTCTAATAGCATCCAAAAAGGGCTTAGTGGCTTTGCCATTTCTTTTTGAAAATTCTACAAATGAAATTTGTATGCGACCAAGATTGGGTTGTACGCTTCTATTATTGTCTCTTGGATTATTAGCGCTGTTTGCTACGTTTACGATAATGCTTTCTATAATTCCTCCTTCTGAACTTGACTTTTCATTTTCCAATACTTTGTTCACCCGTTGTTCTAAAATATGTGTAACGCTATCGGTTTTTTTAACACTTGTTCCTGGAGGCATTTTTAAGTATACATAAATAAAATTGGGATCGCCACTTGGAAAAAAAGTTGATTTATTTCCTCTTGCCATCAATAGCATCACCGAAATGGGAAACAACATAAACAATCCAACCAATGCCCAAATTGGCCTCTTGCCTTTTAATACCCACCTCAATAATTTTTCATATCGATTCATTAAACTGGGCAATATTCTTTTTTGAAATGAATGTATAACATCAATGAAAACAAATCTATTAAGTACAGTGAGTGCCATCATGAATAATAAGAAGTTGGCAAATCCATGCGAACCAAATAAATGAAGTATGATGGAGGTAAGCACCGCTGACCATAGCCACCATTTTTTAAATATTGCCTTTTTGGGTTCTTCTTGTTCTTTGTCTTCAGGTTTCATGAAGCTTACCGCAAAAACTGGATTAAAAATAAACGCCACAATCAGTGAAGCGGCCAATGTAAGAATCAACATTGTGGGGAGGTAAATCATAAATTTCCCTATAATGCCTTTCCAAAAAAGTAGTGGAAAAAAGGGCGCTAAGGTGGTTGCTGTTCCGGCTAATACAGGAATAAATACTTCTCCTGCCGCTTCTTTTGCGCTTTTAACAATATTAATTTTTCCATTATTATAAATTCGATGGGTGTTTTCTATTACAACGATGGCGTCATCTACAATAATTCCTAATCCAAATAACAGTGCAAACAGCACTATAAAATTTAGTGTAACCGGAGTTCCCACAATTGAATCGGCTATGGGTAAAAACATAAAGGCAACAAATACGCTCAACGGTACACTTAAAGCCACGAAAAACGCATTGGTTACTCCCATGAAAAACATGAGTATCAGTAATACCAACACAAATCCTATGATAATAGTATTTACAAGATCATGAAATGAAGTAGCGGTTGCTTTGCTTTGATCTCCTGTAATAACCAGCTTTAGATCTTTAGGCAATTCTTCATTTTCCTTCATTTTTGCGGTGATGTCTTTTATTTTTTCCGCCGCATTGATTAAGTTTTCTCCTGCTCGCTTAACGATGTTGAGTGTTATTACATTTTTTCCATCAAGTCGTGAATAGCTTTCTTTTTCTTTGATGGTGTCTTTTAATTCTGCGATGTCTCTTAAATAAAGTGTTGCGCCTTGTGTGCTACTTTTTACAACAATATTTTGTAAATCTAAAACGGAGGTAAACTGACCTTTTACTTTTAAGGTACGTTTCATATCACCTACTTCTATTAATCCTCCCGTGATATCATTATTTTCTCTTGAAATAGCGTTCTCTATATCCATAAAGCTGATGCGGGCAGCTTGCATTTTATATGGGTCTACATTTACTTGAATTTCTCTTTCTGGTGCGCCTACAATTTCGGCACGAGTAATTTCAGGAAGCTCTTCAAAGCGATCTTGTAATTTATCAGCATATTGCTTAAGTTTTACTCCATCATAATCTCCGCTAACATTCACGAACATAATTGGCATTTCACTAAATGCAAATTCTTGCGCATTGGGTTGTGAAGTAAGGTTAGTTGGAAGATCAGATTTTGCTTTATCGATGGCATCTTTCACCTTGGTTTTAGCGATTTCAGTTTTTACATCTGTATCAAATTCAACGATGATCAAACTATAATCAGTTTGAGAGGTGCTGGTAATTTTTTTCACCTTCGCTCCACTGATCCCTTTTAATTGTTTTTCAATAGGGCGGGTAACAAGATTTTCAATGTCTTTAGGAGAATTCCCTACATATACAGTTGTAATACTGATGGTAGGTACAACGATATCTGGATATTGTTCTTTTGGAAGCGTATCAAATTTGTATAACCCAAAAAGGGTAATCAATATTGCAATAATATAGGTGGCTGTTTTATTGTCTACGGCCCAGCTGGTAGGTTTAAATTCTTTTATTTTTTCCTTAATGCCTTGCATAATAATTTATTTATAATTCGTTTATTTAACTGTATTATCAGTGAGGATTATTTTAAATCAGCTGAAATGATTGAGCCTTCATATAAATTTTGATAACCCTCCGTAATTAACTGTTCTCCTTCATTGAGTCCTGTTTTAATTTCGGCAACATCTCCGTAAATTTCTCCTACAGTAATTATTTTCTTTCTTGCTACAGATTTTCCGTTTTGTAATTTTTCTAATACGTATACGTACTTGTTTTTTTCATCGCTTTGAATCGCATTAACAGAAATAACAACTGCATGATTTGCTTCGTAGTCTAATATTTTTATAATAGCCGTTTGATTAGGTATTAAAGAGGCATCGCTAGGAATTTTTGCTTCTGCAATAAATCCGCGAGAAGTAGGATCGATTGATTGGCTGATAAAGCTGATAGTAGAATTAAATGTTTTATCTACATCGCTCAATTTAATAACAACGTTTGTTCCTTTATGAATGCGAGGAATATAATTTTCGGGAACATTTGCGGTAGCTTTCAAATGACTTTTATTTACAATTTTTATTTGCCCCATTCCTGTAAATATTTCACCTATTCTTACATTTACGATATCTGCGGATCCGGTTACGTCGCTGTATACATTGGTAGTATTTTGTTGTTCAATGGCTACTTTTACTTGTTCGCCTGCTGTTTTTAATTGGTCTTCCAATCCTTTCACATTTGTCTTGGCGCCCAACAATTGAACTTCTGTTCCAATGCCTTTATCCCATAAGTTTTTCTGACGATCATAAATGCTTTTTGCATAGGCAAGTTGCGTTCTGATTCCTTCCAATTGTTGTTTGGCTGCAACTACAGACTGGCGCTGAATGGCGTCATCTAATTTCAATAACAATTGCCCTTTTTTTACCACATCACCTTCTTTAACATAGATCGCTTTTACTTGACCGCCCATTCCTCGTGGACTGATATAAGAAATGTTTTCTGCATCAATTTTTCCGCGCAAGTCTATATAGTGTTTAAAGTCTTGGGTGATAACGGGAGTGGTAGCGACTAGTTTCACTTTAACTAAGCTCGCACTATTGCTATCTAGTTTTTCTAGTTCATCTTGCAGTTTTTTAATGTCTGCTTCTTTTTGATTTTTTTCAATTTTCAATTTTTCAATTGCAGCTTTTTTATCGTTAATGTCTGCAAGGGTGTTGTTGTTTTTAGAACCACATGCTGCTAATAATAAAGCGCTGATTGCTATTGCGGTGAATTGGTTAATTTGTTTCATTATAATTTTTATTTCTATGTTAGATTAAAGTTTTCCTATTGCTTTTAAAAAATCAATTTTTGCTATAATGGCATCGTACAATGCACCATAATAATTATTTTGAGCAACTTTTAATTCAGTTTGTGCATTATAGATTTCTTGGTTGCTTCCTAGTCCTTGTTCGTATTTTAGCTTGGTGGTGTTATACACTTTTTCTGCCAGCTCCATGTTTCCTAATTGGTTATCAACTGTAATAAGGGAAGCAGTGATTTTCAATTTTGATTGTGCTACATCATAATCGATGGAGGCTTTCATGTTTTCAATACTATTCTTAGTTTTTTCTAATTCTAATTTTGCTTTGTCAACTCTCGATTTTTTAGCAAATCCTTCAAATAGTGGCATAGATAATTTTACGCCAATTAATGAACTTGCAAACCAATGTCCGTCATTAAAAAAGTTGAATTCGTTCCTTTGTGCAGTGGTGTAATAGTTTCCATAAGCTGCAATGGTGGGCAAATAGCTAAGTTGATATCTTTTAACGTTGTATTGTCCGAGTTTTTTTGCTGTTAATAGAAGCTGGTACTCTTTTCTATCAGTGTAGCGAAAGCTATCAGAAAGCACATCTTCTTTTATCAATTCAGGACTTATTGAATCCGTTAAAATTAATTTGTCATTCTGTGGCAAGTTTAATAAAAACTTTAATCCATCGTTGCCAGCGTCTAATTGATTTCTAATTTTAATTTTTTCTGTTTTGAGATTATTTAGTTGAACGCTAACCTTATCAACATCTAACTTTTCTGCAAAACCATTTTTATAAATCTCTTTTGTATCTGCTAATAATTTTTCAAATCTGCTGATATTTGCATCAATAGAAGTTAATTGTTTTTCACCTACTACAAGTTGGTAGTAGATTTTCAACACATTCACTTTAATCATTTCCTTTGTTACTTCTAGTTGATTGCGGCTAAAAGCTATGGTAGATTTTATTGCTTGTAAGCCGATGAATACTTGCCCATCAAATATAAGCTGTGAAACATCTATGCCTGCGTTGGCATTGTAGCTCGTACCAAATTTTGCCTGAACAAATCCAAAATCACCAGGTGCAATAATTGGATTGCCATTTCCGTCTTTTACTCCTTCATGTTCTAAAACACCATAAGTAGCTTGTGCAATAAAGTTGGGAAAGCTTTGTACTGCAACGTTTGGAAAATGATTTACTGAGCTGCTACCGGATATTCTTGGTAATGCGGCTGCCATCACTTCGTTGTTTACTTGCTTTTGAATTTTCAGATCAAGCATGGCATTGCGCACCTGAATCGCATTTTTCATAGCGAAGTCCACCGCTTGTTGTGCAGAGAATTCATTTACTTTTTGATTTTGTGCAGATGCCCAGTAATTGATGAACAGGAGCATCAGTAGAACGGATGTTTTTTTCATTGTTTATTTTAATTGTCTGTTTTCTTTATATTTTATAATCTGTTTGTATCCTTTTTGTGAAGCCACCCCAAATAAAAAGTGAAGGGCAATTTCTTCTCCAATTTCTGCTAAGGGAGATTTTACCTTTGTATGAAAATCGGTATGAAAAGGGATAACAATTGATTCCACCCGAAAGCGTGCCATTACTTCTACATTGATATCGTTGCGGTATAACTCTTCTTTTATTCCACGTTCAATATTTTCTTTGATTACTCCAAATAAGTAGTCGTTCTTATGATTCAAAAAAATCTGAAATGCTGTAGGATAATATTTTTGCATATCATGCAATACAAAAGGATTCATGGAGCGAAACATTTCTAGCATCATATCCATGGCTAAAAATATCTCGTGCACTGCATCCGATGCTCTGCTTCTATCTATATTGCAGGTTTCCTGATTTTGTTTGATGATGGTATTTACCACATCGTTCACTAGCTGATCTTTATCGGTATAATATTGATAAATCGTTTTTTTGCTAATGCCCAATTTATTGGCAATATCATCCATGCTAACACTTTTTAAGCCAAATTGCATAAAAAGGTCGTGGGCATGCTGCTTGATTCGTAAGTGTTGATCTGTAGTTTCTGTCATAATCAGGCGCAAAACTACGGAAACTTTTTCTGTTACCAAAGTTTCCGCTAAGTTTTTGTGCTATTTCGTTGATAAAATAATTGCTTAGTCCTCATTCTGTTACCTTTGTATGAAACTATACCATCATGGATCGGAATTTTCACTTTAAAAAGTTATTACAATATTTTTTACAGGGGCTGCTTATCCTGGCGCCTATTTTTATTACTTTTTATGCATTTTACTGGGTAGTATCTAGCATTGATGGTTTGTTGCCCATTTTTACTTTTACCGATGATAGAGGCACGGTGCATGTTCAGAATTATGGACTAGGTTTTATTGTGATTATTGTTGTTACGATGTTGCTCGGATATGTGAGCTCTTTCTTTATTACCAATCGTATTGTAATCTTTTTTGACAAGTTGATGCAAAAAATGCCTGGCATCAAACATATTTATTCTACTTCGCGCGATTTCCTGGAGGCTTTTGCCGGCGATAAAAAGAAATTTACTCACAATGTGTTGGCCAATGTAGATGACAATGATGTGTGGAGAGTAGGATTTATAACCAGAGACGACATGACTGAATTTGGATTGAAGGACTATGTAGCTGTGTATATTCCGATGGCATATTCTGTTGCAGGTAATGTTTATATCATCCCCAAATCAAGGGTAAAAGAAATTACTTTTATTAGCAGCGCTCAAACGATGAAGTTTGCCGTAAGCGGTGGGGTAACACATATCGACGAATTGGAAGCAGAGGATGAAACAAATAATTAATTTTCTTGATTTCTACTTGAGTAAAAAACACACTTAAGAAAAGAAAATAGCAATCATACTTATTTATGCTACGTCTATCTTTCCTGCGTTAATTAAAACGCATGAAAATTATTTTTATTAGCTTTTCTCTTTGCACTTTTTTTCTATTTTTTTCATTGACTTCTTATTGCTGGGGCTTTTATGGTCATCAGCAAATCAATCGACTGGCGGTATTTTTGTTGCCACCGGAGATGATGGTATTGTTTAAACCCAATATTGATTTCCTAACCGAACATGCGGTAGATCCTGATAAAAGAAGGTATGCCATTGCAGAGGAAGGTCCTCGCCATTACATTGATTTGGATTATTATGGAAAATATCCATTCAGTAATTTACCCAGACAATGGAAAGACGCAATTGAAAAATTTTCTGAAGATACCGTGAAAGCTCATGGAATCGTTCCGTGGCATATTCAAACAATGCTCTATCGTCTTACGAATGCCTTTAAAGAAAAAGACTTCAGTAAGATTATGAAAAATGCAGCTGAAATAGGGCATTATATTGGCGATGCACATGTACCCTTGCATACAAGCAGCAATCACAACGGACAATTAACCAATCAGAGAGGCATTCATGG
>CANFJP010000049.1 GCA_947447485.1 Chitinophagaceae bacterium | reverse complement strand
CGAGTTGTTTAATTCCCCCTTTAAAAAATCGTATAATCAAAATGGTTTGGGAGGAGTGGTTTCTTTTTCGCCTTCTAATATTGTTTTTTCGGATAGCACTGTTTATTATTGGAGAGTAGCCATGTTGCCTATAAACAATGGAGTGTATATTTGGAGCAATTCATCTTTCGTTTATTTACCTAGTAGTTCAGAAGGGGGCAATCAGTCGCATTATTATCAATTCCAAAACAATGTGTACGACAATATGGTGTTAGGGTCCGATAGGAAGTTGGCTTTCAAAGACAGATCTGTTTTGTTTCAAGTGACTACTGCTATTTATCCTTATGCTGATCAAACAAGTCAATTTGCGCTTTTCATTAATAATACAAGAGATCAATGTGGGTTTTCAGGTCCATATTTAACCAATGTTGAAGCGGTAAGATTCTATATTATCGATTCTTTTACTTTAAAGCCATGGGTAAACCAACTTGTGGGTACTGCAGGTATGTATGGTAGTTATGCCCCTCAAGGACTTAATATTTATGCAAAACCAGGGTTTTTTCAATTCCCTGTAAATACTCCTACAGACAGGCAAACAATAAAAGATTTTATTGATATTATACCTAATGGGAATATTATTATAATGGTAAATGCTCCAGCATCTCCTAATTCCCAACTTCCAGCAAATTGGGCTACAGATCCCGGAGTAAATTTTTACCAAACGTTAAAATCATTAGGGTTTAGTTCAATTGATTTGATAACTACAGATGTACCTTATGTGTTTGTTGGAAGAAAAGGGAATGCCGTTCCTATTGCTCAATTGGTTGCAGCATTGCCAAATGAAAGTTTGAGTGAGGAATTTTCGGCGATTGGTCCAGATTTTTCAGGGCAAATGACATCTGCTGTTTTTGGTCCAGCTAAAGAATGGAAACAATTTCATTATCGTGGTAGGAGTGCAGAAAACATAGATACCGATTCTACCAATTTTGAAATCATAGGCATAAATGCAAATGGTGCTGAATCGCGATTGTTTTATTTAGATTCTACCAATCATGATTTCGATATTTCATCTATAGATGCCATTCAATATCCTTATTTAAAACTAAAGATGTCTTGCAGAGACTCAATAAATGCTAGTCCATATCAATTGGGTTATTGGAGAGTAAATTATTCTCCCGTACCTGAAGGGGCAATTGCTCCCAATATTCTTTTTCAAATGAAAGATACGGTGGAGCAAGGAGAAATGATTGATTTTAAAGTTGCATTTAAAAACATTAGCGCCACTGCATTTGACAGCGCTATGAAATTCAATTTTGTTATCACTGATAAAGACAATGTTCCTCATGTAATCAGTCTTCCAAAAGGTAAGATTTTAATCTCTGGAGATACTCTTACAGTGCAATATACCATTGATAGTAAAACGTATACAGGAAATAATACTTTATTTGTTGATGTAAATCCCAATAATGACCAGCTAGAACAAACGCATTTCAATAATGTGTTGTTTAAAAACTTTTATGTAAGGCCAGATAAATACAATCCATTGTTAGATGTAACTTTTGATGGAGTGCATATTCTTAATAAAGATATAGTGGCTTCTAAGCCTCATATTTTAATTAAACTTCAAGATGAAAGTAGGTACATGGAACTTAAAGACACTTCTTTACTTAGCTTAAAAGTTAGATTCCCTGATCAGAGTTTACACACTTATTATTTTGGCGACACGATGGTATTTCATCCGGCTAATCTTTCAACGGGAGAAAATACTGCAAGCATTGACTTTATGCCTTATTTTCCTGAAGATGGAGATTATGAATTGATTGTAACGGGGAAGGATGTGGTAGGAAATCAAGCAGGCAATCTAGATTACCATGTCATATTTACGGTGATTAATAAACCAATGATTTCTAACTTACTTAATTATCCAAATCCCTTTACCTCTTCTACTGCTTTTGTTTTCACCATTACTGGAGTGGAAGTTCCTCAAAATATTCGCATACAAATTCTTACAATTACGGGGAAAGTGGTTAGGGAAATCACCAAGGCGGACCTTGGATCTATTCATATTGGAAGAAACATCACAGAATTTAAATGGGATGGCACCGATATGTATGGCCAAAAACTTGCTAATGGAGTTTATTTATATAGAGTATTAACCAATCTTAATGGGAAGTCTCTTGATAAATACAGGTCCAATGATGACAATACAGATAAGTACTTCAATAAGGGGTATGGAAAGATGTACTTGATGAGATAATATTTCTTAATTCATAAAATTATAAAGGGCTGCATTCACAAAGCAGTCCTTTTTGTTTTTTACATTTGCATTATTATTAAAATACAACAATGGCTAAAATCGCTATCAATATAGCAACAGGGAGTTTGCAGCAAGATGAAATAATTGTAGGAATAGATTTAGGTACAACCAATAGTTTGGTAGCTATTATTCATCCAGAAACCAAGCAGCCTACTGCACTCAAAGAGCACAATAGTAGCGCCATCGTTCCTTCTGTTATTTATTTCGATGAAGCAAATAACATAGTGGTTGGGGAAGAGGCAAAAAAATATTTAGAAATCTCACCAGAAAGAACAATTTATTCTGCTAAAAGATTGATGGGCAAAAGTTATGGTGACGTGCACGATAAAACAAGTCTCTTGTCTTATAAGATTATAGACGATGGATCAGAAAGCTTAGTAAAGGTTCAGTTAGGCGATCGTTTTTATTCTCCAATAGAATTGTCTTCTTTTATACTAAAAGAACTAAAGAGTAGAGCAGAACATATTCTTAAAACACCCGTTAATAAAGCAGTCATTACGGTTCCTGCCTATTTTAATGATGCCCAAAGACAAGCTACTCGTGATGCTGGGAAGCTAGCGGGATTAGATGTGCTGCGGATTATCAACGAGCCAACTGCAGCAAGCTTGGCTTATGGCCTAGGACTTAAAAAGATTGCCAATGCAACCCCTCAGCTCATTGCAGTATATGATTTAGGGGGAGGTACATTCGATATTTCTATTCTTAGGATAGTGGAAGGAATCTTTGAAGTATTATCAACTAATGGAGATACGTTTTTGGGAGGCGATGATTTTGATAAAGTAATTGTTCAACATTGGGCATCAAGGGCAGGTATATCTATGGAAGATTTGTCTGTAAATAAATTATTAGCACAGGGCTTGCGATTAAAAGCAGAAGCGGCAAAAAAATACTTGTCTACTTCCGATTTGTTTGAAGATAAATTAGAGGATCTTTCCTTAATACTTACTAAAACCGAATTCGAAGAATTGATATTTCCACTTGTCAGCAAAACAATTGATTGCTGCACCAATGCATTGAAAGACGCTGGATTAAAAATAAGTGATATTGAGTCAGTAGTAATGGTAGGAGGAAGCACCCGTGTTCCATTAGTTAAAAAGACGGTGAGTGATTTTTTTGATAAAATTGTAAATGATCAGGTCAATCCAGATGAAGTAGTTGCACTGGGCGCTGCAATACAAGCGGATGTGTTGGCAGGAAACAATAAGGATATTTTATTATTAGACATCACTCCTTTGAGTTTGGGCATTGAAACAGCGGGAGGTTTGATGGATGTACTTATTTCGCGCAATGCTAAAATTCCTTCAAGGGCATCAAGACAATATACTACTCAGGTAGATGGACAAGCAAGTATGCGCATCAGCGTGTATCAAGGGGAACGAGATATGGTTAAGGACAATAGAAAATTAGCTGAATTCAATCTTTCGAATATTCCTGGCATGCCTGCTGGCCTCCCAAAAGTGGAAATTAGTTTTTTGATCAATGCAGATGGAATACTAACGGTGTCGGCTAGAGAATTAAGAAGTGGCGTAGAACAAAGTATTGAAGTGAAGCCACAGTATGGGCTTTCCGATGAACAAGTAGAAGCTATGCTCCACGATTCTATTGCAAATGCCAAAGAAGATATAGCAGTAAGGGCTTTAACAGAAGCTAGAACGGAAGGCGAACAATTGTTAAAGTCTACCGAAAGGTTTTTACAAAAAAACACAGCTGAACTTACGAAAGAAGAGTTGATTCATACCGCCTCCGCCATGCAAGCACTGCAACTTGCCATCACGATGGATAATAAAGACTTAATTCATCAAAAAATTGAAGCACTCAATGAATTGTCAAGGCCCTATGCTGAACGCATCATGGATGAAGCCATAGCAAAGGCGATGAAAGGGAAGCATGTATAATTATTGCCCTCTACTCACTTAAATGTATTTTCAGGGTGTTTTTTATGATGGGAGGATCAATTTTAGCAAAATATCAAACTTTACCAAAGTTTTTCTTTTTTTAAAAATTTCTATTATATTTGCAGCCCGTCAGTAAATTGACGGTATTTTTTCACCAAAGGAGGTATTTAACATGTTAATTATTGATTCTAAAGATTGCGAAAACATCGACAAGGCACTTAAGAAGTACAAGAAGAAGTTTGAAAAGAGCAAAGCATTGCTTCAGCTTAGAGAAAGACAGGCTTTTATTAAGCCTTCTGTGAGACGTCGTATGGAGATTTTAAAAGCAGTCTATAAGCAACAAATGGCTACAGGCAAACTTGATTAATAGCTAGTTAGCTAAATCATTATAATTTATTGGTAACCTAGTTATTTTGTAACTTTGGTTACCTTTTTTTATGGCACAAAGTCAAAAAAATCATATCCGTTCTTTTTTAGATTACCTCAAATTCCAAAAAAGGTATTCCCAGCATACCATTATTTCTTACGAAACAGATCTAATTTCCTTTTTTGATTTCCTTCAAGCTCAATTTGATGAGTATGAATTAAAAAATATCAAGGCTGCCTTTGTCCGATCTTGGCTCGCCGATTTGAAATCTAGGGATAACAGTGCCAAAACGATCAATAGAAAAATCTCTTCGTTAAAAACTTTTTTTAAATATCAGCTAAAATTGGGGGAAATAGAATCTAGCCCTATGGCAACAGTGGTGTCTCCCAAACAAAGTAAGCGACTTCCTCAATTTGTAGACAAACGCGATACGGATAGTCTTTTTACACACATGGAATTCCCAGATGATTGGGCAGGGCATACAGAGAAATTAATCTTACAAATATTATATCATACTGGCATCCGACAAGCAGAGTTGATTGGATTAAAAGAAAATCAAATTGATTTCTCTAAACAAAGTATTAAAGTGTTGGGAAAAGGAAGCAAAGAAAGAATCATCCCCATTGGAAAAGATTTGCTATCCTCTATCAGAGAATATATTGACAAGAAATATCATTCATTAGAATCTCCTGATAAAATACATCTGCTTGTAAGAACGAATGGGCAGCCTTTGTATCCCAAATGGGTGTACAACTGTGTTAAAAAATATCTTTCTCAAGTAACTACAATAGATAAGAAAAGCCCGCACATATTGCGTCACACCTTTGCTACGCATCTTACCAATAACGGAGCTGACTTAAATGCAGTAAAAGAATTACTTGGTCATAGCAGTTTGGCTGCCACCCAAATTTATACGCATAACACAATTGAGAAACTCAAAGATGTGTATAAAAAAGCGCACCCAAAAGCGTAAGAATTTTTGTAAACTTTAGCATAATATTATTTACATTTCTGCGTTTATTATATTACCTTACTTAAGGTTGAAAATGATAAAAAATAAGCAAGGCCTATTGAATGATTCTTACCCAAATGTTTTTATTTTATTACCTAAAAATCAATTGTTATGAATGTAAGTATTCAGACAGTGCACTTTGATGCAGATGTTAAACTCATCAGTCATATTGAAAAAAAAATTGCTAAGCTTACTCAATTTCACGATAGCATTACCACAGTGGAGATTTACCTAAAGCTCGATAATATAGCCCATGCGATCAAGGATAAAATTGTTGAAATAAAAGTGCTCATTCCTAAACATGAGTTCTTTGTAAAACATAGTTGCAAATCATTTGAAGAAAGTTTCGAATTGGCACTGGATGCTATGATTACTCAAATAAAGCGGAAAAAAGATAAAATGGCCGCCTAACCCTGCCTTTTACAGATAATAAATCTCTCCAAATCGGGGAGATTTTCTTTTATAAAATCTTCATTTAAAAAAAACGCATACATTTTTTTTGTATTAACCATTTTCACTTACCTTTGCCTTCCCAAAAAATAGGGTGCAATTTTATGAGCATTCTTTTAGGGAGTTCTTTTAAAATGCAACAAGGTTCTAATTGGATCGAAGGCTATCACTTTAATAAACTTAAATTGACTACCGCCTTTTAACCTTTATGCCGAAGTAGCTCAGTTGGTAGAGCAACTGATTTGTAATCAGTAGGTCGGGGGTTCGACTCCCTTCTTCGGCTCTTTGGAAGGGCAGTTACCAGAGTGGCCAAATGGGGCGGACTGTAAATCCGCTGTCTTCGACTTCGGTGGTTCGAATCCACCACTGCCCACAGTTCTTTTACATGTTTTGAGTGCTAGGTTCTATGTTTGATTATTTTCTAAGCATTAACCTTACATTTAAAACCTGAAACACACAATGCGGAAGTAGCTCATTTGGTAGAGCGATAGCCTTCCAAGCTATAGGTGGCCGGTTCGAGCCCGGTCTTCCGCTCATTTCAGTTTTGATTGCAGTATTAACAGGCATTCAAAATAGTTTTGAATCGTTTTGCTCTGTAAGCCGTGGTAGCTCAGGGGTAGAGCACTTCCTTGGTAGGGAAGGGGTCGTGAGTTCGATTCTCACCTATGGCTCTTCGATACTATAAAACATTTGAAAAAGTTCTTAAAATAAATAAGTCGATTGTTTACAGACTATAAAGTGTGAACTAAAAATTTCAAAACAACAATTAAATTTTAAAAAATGGCAAAAGAATCATTCAAGAGGGATAAACCCCATCTTAACGTTGGAACCATCGGTCACGTGGATCATGGAAAAACAACCCTTACAGCCGCTATAACCGATGTTTTGTCAAAGAAAGGTTTAGCGGAGAAGAAAAATTACGATGATATTGATGGTGCACCTGAAGAAAAAGAAAGAGGTATCACTATCAATACCGCTCACGTAGAGTACGCAACTGCTACTCGTCACTACGCTCACGTAGATTGTCCAGGTCACGCCGATTATGTAAAAAACATGATTACAGGTGCTGCTCAAATGGATGGTGCAATTCTTGTAGTTGCTGCAACAGATGGTCCAATGCCTCAAACCAAAGAGCACATCTTGTTGGCTCGTCAGGTAGGTGTTCCTAAAATTGTAGTATTCATGAACAAGGTTGATCTTGTAGATGATCCAGAATTATTGGAATTAGTTGAAATGGAAATCCGTGAGTTATTAACTTCTTATGGTTTCGATGGCGACACAACTCCTATCATTCAAGGGTCTGCTACTGGTGCTTTGGCTGGTGATGACAAATGGATTGCTAAAATCGATGAGTTGATGGATGCTGTAGATAGCTATATTCCATTACCTCCAAGATTGGTTGATTTGCCTTTCTTGATGAGTGTAGAGGATGTATTCTCTATTACTGGTCGTGGAACCGTTGCTACAGGTCGTATCGAAAGAGGACGTGTAAAAGTAGGTGAAGCAATCGAAATCGTTGGTTTACAAGAAAAGCCTTTGGCTTCTACTGTTACTGGTGTTGAGATGTTTAAAAAACTTCTTGATGAAGGAGAAGCAGGAGACAATGCTGGTCTATTATTACGTGGTATTGAAAAGACTCAAATCCGTCGTGGTATGGTTCTTTGCAAACCAGGTTCTATTACTCCACATACAGAATTTAAAGGTGAAGTATACGTACTAAGCAAAGAAGAAGGTGGACGTCATACTCCATTCTTTAATAAATATCGTCCTCAATTCTATTTCCGTACCACTGACGTAACCGGAGAAGTTACGTTGAATGCAGGAACTGAAATGGTTATGCCAGGCGATAATACTAACTTGACTGTTACTCTCATTCAACCTATCGCGATGGAAAAAGGATTGAAGTTTGCGATTCGTGAAGGCGGACGTACAGTGGGTGCAGGCCAGGTTACTGAAATTTTAAAATAAGCTTCTAACAACGACTTGTTCGTGCGTTAAAAGCATTTGTACTGATAATTTATTATCTTTGCAATAATATCACTAAAAGCTGTCCTGATAGTATCGGGATAGCTTTTAGCTTTCTACGGGCATGGTGCAACGGTAGCATACGGGTCTCCAAAACCTTTGATCTGGGTTCGAATCCTAGTGCCCGTGCTGATTATGATACAAACATTAAAAGTTTTAAACAAGAAGTATGAATAAGTTTACTGTTTTTTTAAAAGAATCTTACCACGAGCTGGTAGATAGAGTTAGTTGGCCTAAATGGGAAACACTTCAACAATCAACAATGATTGTATTAGGAGCTACTTTGTTTATTACAGCAATCGTTGCTTTGATGGACTTTATAGCCAATGGATCTATGAAATTTATTTACTCTTTATTTAAGTAATTATGCAAGAAACAACTCCTGTTGAAAAAACAGAAAAGGTAGAGAAAGAATCTAAGTGGTACGTTCTAAGAGTCGTGAGTGGCAAGGAACGTAAAGTAAAAGAGTATCTTGATAAAGATATCGTTCGTAATGGATGGGATAAGGCAATCAAACAAATTTTTCTTCCTGTTGAAAAAGTATACAAAGTTCTCAATGGTAAAAAAGTAATGCGTGAGCGTAATTTTTACCCAGGATACATTATGATAGAAGTGGCAAACAATAAGCTCAGTGATGATATTATTCAGCACATTAGCAATATTAGCAATGTCATGCACTTTCTAACAGATGGCAAGGGGTCTAAAGGGAATATTATTTCTCTTAGAAAGTCGGAAGTAAATAAGATGTTAGGTAAAATGGATGAAATGAGCGATATCGGTGGAGTTACCATGAGTGAACCATTTATTGTTGGTGAAACCATCAAGATTATCGACGGGCCTTTCAATGACTTTAATGGAGTTATTGAAGAGGTAAGTGACGAAAAGAAAAAACTAAAAGTACAAGTGAAGATATTTGGACGAGCTACTCCTGTGGAGCTCAGCTATATGCAAGTGGAAAAGCTTGCTTAAACCACTCCAACTAGTTATTTACAGCCGCTTCAAATAAAATGAAGCGGTTTTTTTTGTTCAATAAATCAGAATCCCCTACCTTTGCCGCCCCAATTAGTTCTTTACGACAATTTATCCTTTACGGATAGATTTGGGAGTTTCGGTAAATATCGAAACGCTATCACCAAAAAATGTAAAAAATGGCAAAAGAAATCACCGGCTTCGTTAAGCTCCAATGTAAAGGAGGGCAAGCCAATCCAGCACCACCGATCGGTCCGGCGCTAGGTTCAAAGGGTATCAACATCATGGAGTTCTGTAAGCAATTCAATGCAAGAACCCAAGACAAACCCGGAAAAGTATTACCTGTATTGATTACAGTGTATGCAGACAAATCCTTCGATTTTATTATTAAAACTCCTCCCGCAGCTGTACAATTAATGGACGCAGCAAAAATTAGCAGCGGTAGCAAAGAACCCAATCGTGTTAAAGTGGGCAAAGTTACTTGGGCACAAGTGGAAGAAATTGCCAAAGACAAAATGCCTGATTTAAATGCCTTTACACTTAACAGTGCTATGAGCATGGTAGCTGGTACCGCTCGCAGTATGGGTTTAACGGTAGAAGGTAAAGCCCCTTGGGAAAATAATTAATCGTCAACCTGTTTCAATTTAATTGAAACATAAATTTTTTTTAAAAAATGATCACCAAAAAAAGAAAAATAGCAAATGCTAAGGTTGACGCCAACAAAGCTTATACGCTGAAGGAGGCATCAACACTAGTAAAAGAAGTAAATACAACAAAATTTGATAGCTCAGTTGATTTGCATGTACGCTTAGGCGTAGATCCCAAGAAAGCTGATCAGGCCATTCGTGGTACTGTATCTCTTCCTCATGGAACGGGCAAAACAAAAAAAGTACTTGTATTGTGTAATCCAGATAAAGAAGCAGAAGCAAAAAATGCAGGAGCTGATTTTGTTGGACTAGACGAATTCATTACTAAAATTGAAGGTGGCTGGACAGATATCGATGTGATTGTGGCAACGCCTTCTGTGATGCCAAAAATTGGTAAACTAGGTAAAGTTTTAGGACCTCGTAATTTAATGCCCAATCCTAAAACCGGAACAGTAACAAATGACGTTGCTGGTGCAGTAAACGACCTTAAGGGTGGTAAAATTGCATTTAAAGTTGATAAGGTGGGTATCATTCACGCATCAGTTGGTCGTGTTAGTTTTTCATCTGAAAAAATTGCCGAAAACTGTCAAGAATTTATCAATGCTATCGTCAAATTAAAACCTGCCAGTTCAAAAGGTATTTATCTTAAAGGAGTTAGCATGGCTAGTTCTATGAGCCCAGGGATAATTGTAGATACTAAATCTGTTTCAAACTAAATCTGAATTTCCTGGCCTAGCTAGGGTAAAATATTTGTTATGACAAAGCAAGAAAAAAATGAAGTGATTGAATTGCTGAAAGGTAAGTTCTCTCAATATAATAATTTCTACATTACTGATACAGAAAGCCTAACGGTAGCCCAAATCGGTAAATTGCGCAATATCTGCTTCAACAAGCAAGTAGAAATGAAAGTGGCTAAAAACACTTTAATTAAAAAAGCGCTAGAAAGCATTGATGCTGAAAAATATGCTGGAGTTTATGACTCATTGCATAAAGTGACTGCATTGATGTTTAGTGAAAATCCTAAAGATCCAGCGGTGATCATCAGCGGATTCCGTAAGGAAAACAACCAAGAAAGACCGGTATTGAAAGCGGCATTCATCAACGGTGATGTATTTGTAGGTGACAATCAATTAAAAGCACTTACATTAATCAAAACTAAGAATGAGCTTATCGGAGATATCATTGGATTGCTTCAGTCACCTATTCAACGCGTGTTAGGGGCTTTGCAAAACAAAGAAAAAGCAGCGGAAGAAGTTGCTGCTCCAGTAGCAGAAGCAGCTCCTGTTGTAGCTGAAGCGCCTGTAGCAGAAGCTCCTGCAGCTCCAGCGGAAGATGCAGCACCAGAAGCGCCCGTTGCAGAAGCTTAATAAAAAATAATAAAAAACATACCTGGCCGGATGGTAAACAAAAGGCAATAAACAATTTTTATAATCTCCGCCGGAGTAAATCACAATGAAGGCGGTAAAAATTCAAACAACATGGCAGACGTAAAAGCATTAGCTGAAAAATTAGTAGGCTTAACAGTAAAAGAAGTTCAGGAATTAGCTGAATTCTTAAAATCAGAATATGGCATCGAACCAGCTGCAGCAGCAGTTGTAGTAAGTGGTGGTGGCGACGGCGGAGCCGCAGCTGCTGAAGAAAAAACATCATTTAATGTAATCCTTAAAAGTGGTGGTGCAAACAAATTAGCAGTTGTTAAAATCGTAAAAGATTTAACAGGATTGGGTCTTAAAGAAGCAAAAGATCTAGTTGATGGTGCTCCAAAACCTATCAAAGAAGGGGTGGATAAAGCAACCGCTGAAGAGTTGAAAGCTAAATTAACTGAAGCAGGTGCTGATGTTGAAATC
This sequence comes from Chitinophagaceae bacterium, assembly GCA_947447485.1. Classification (GTDB taxonomy): domain Bacteria; phylum Bacteroidota; class Bacteroidia; order Chitinophagales; family Chitinophagaceae; genus Ferruginibacter. Next base: position 2,468 of record CANFJP010000049.1, on the reverse strand, counting down.
GCTTAATTAAGTACAAATAATAGTCAAAAAGCCTTAGTGAAAACTAGGGCTTTTTTTATGCCATTTTGGTCGATTTTTGAATGACAAAACAGGTTTTTTCCCTATTTTATCAAAAATCTTACCAAATTGTCAAAATTCTGTATTTGATTATCAAAAATTCGACTTTAATTTCCTACCTTTGCCGTCCTTTAATTTAGGAGGGGTGGCCGTAGCCATAACTGCTTCATTTAAAGACCTACACTAAAAGTTTTATTTTACATATGTCTGCAACTAAATTAACCGCTGCGAAACGTATCAATTTTGGAAAAGTTGAACTTTTGGCAGAGCAACCTGATTTGCTCGGAATTCAAATTCAATCTTTTAAAGATTTCTTCCAATTAGAGACAACTCCTGATAAACGTAATGTTGAAGGATTGTTCCGTGTGTTCAAGGAAAATTTTCCTATTACAGATACGCGCAACATTTTCGTTCTCGAATTTTTGGATTATTTCGTAGATCCTCCACGTTATACAATTGAAGAGTGTATCGAAAGAGGATTGACGCATGCCGTTCCGCTAAAAGCAAAACTTCGCTTGAGCTGTAACGATGAAGAACATGTGGATTTCCAAACAATTGTACAAGATGTATTCTTGGGAAATATTCCTTACATGACTCCGAGAGGAACTTTCGTAATCAATGGCGCTGAAAGGGTTGTTGTTAGTCAGTTACATCGTTCACCAGGAGTATTCTTTGGTCAATCTGTTCATCCAAATGGTACAAAAATTTACTCAGCAAGAGTAATTCCTTTTAAAGGCGCCTGGATGGAATTTGCAACAGATATTAATAACGTGATGTTTGCATACATCGATCGTAAGAAAAAATTCCCTGTAACTACTTTGTTGCGTTCAATAGGATACGAAACAGATAAAGATATCTTGGAATTGTTCGGCATGGCAGATGAGGTAAAGGCTGATAAAAAAACATTAGAAAAACATATTGGAAAAAAATTAGCTGCTCGCGTATTACGTACATGGGTAGAAGATTTTGTGGATGAAGATACCGGTGAAGTAGTTTCGATCGAAAGAAATGAAATTATTTTAGAAAGGGATTCTGTTCTAGATGAAAGCAATATCGCTTTGATTATAGAAATGCAAACCAAGAGCGTATTTATTCAGAAAGAAGAAGTGAGCGGAGATTATGCTATTATTTATAATACTTTAAATAAGGATACTTCCAATAGTGAATTAGAAGCTGTTCAGCATATTTACAAGCAATTGCGTGGTGCAGATGCTCCAGATGACGAAACGGCTCGTGGTATTATTGATAAATTATTCTTTAGTGATAAGCGTTATGATCTAGGTGAAGTTGGTCGTTATAAAATCAATCGTCGCCTTGGATTAAATTATCCACTTGATAAAAAAGTATTAACCAAAGAAGATATCATTTCTATCATCAAGTATCTAGTACTATTAACCAATGGTAAGAGTGAAGTAGATGATATTGATCATTTGAGCAATAGACGTGTTCGTACAGTAGGAGAACAATTGTATGCTCAGTTTGGAGTTGGATTGGCTCGTATGGCTCGTACCATTCGTGAAAGAATGAATGTGCGTGACAATGAGGTATTTACTCCAGTAGATTTGATCAATGCTAGAACATTGTCTTCTGTTATCAATTCATTTTTTGGTACTTCTCAGTTGTCTCAATTCTTGGATCAAACCAATCCATTGAGTGAGATTACCCATAAGCGCCGTATTTCTGCACTAGGACCCGGTGGTTTGAGCAGAGAAAGAGCAGGATTTGAGGTGCGTGACGTTCACTATTCTCATTATGGTCGTTTGTGTACTATTGAAACACCAGAAGGTCCAAATATTGGATTGATCTCTACGTTGTGTGTTCATGCAAAGATTAATGATATGGGTTTCATCGAAACGCCATATCGTAAAGTAGATAACGGTAGAGTAGATATGAAGAAGATTACCTTCTTAAGTGCGGAAGAAGAAGATACTGCTAAAATTGCTCAGGCGAACGTAGATATTGATGCAAAAGGCTTTTTCGTAGAAGACAGGATTAAGTCTCGTCAAACAGGTGATTTCCCTATTCTTGATAAAGGCGAAGTAGAATATATGGATGTGGCGCCCAATCAAATTGTTGGACTAAGTGCTTCATTGATTCCTTTCTTGGAACATGATGATGCCAACCGTGCATTGATGGGATCCAACATGCAACGTCAAGCGGTGCCATTAATCAAGCCAGAAGTGCCTATTGTAGGTACTGGTCTTGAAGCGAAAGCTGCGCGTGATGCAAGAATTCAAGTACACGCTGAAGGAGATGGTGTAGTAGAATACGTAGATGCTAATGAAATTCATGTTCGTTATAAGCGTTCAGAAATACAACAATTGGTAAGTTTTGAAGACGACTTGAAGGTATACAAACTAACTAAGTTTGTTCGTACGAATCAGGAAACTTGTATCAACTTACGTCCTGCT
>CANFJP010000048.1 GCA_947447485.1 Chitinophagaceae bacterium | reverse complement strand
CCAAATCCACCACAAATTAAATGTGGTACAGTATCTACGTTGTATTTGTTCATAATAGCCGCACAGATAGATTCTGTTCCCGGCCTTTTACGCACCACCACTTTTTCAAACGTACCATCTATCTTCTTTTTAAAAACATGTTCGCTTCTATGATAGGTTACATTTATAAACGAAGGCTTAAACTCTACTAATTGATCTAGATGTTGATATAATGATTGTATTCCCTTTCCTTTTAAGGGAGGAAGGATTTCAAAAGAAATCAATGTTTTATCAGAATGATTAATATGGTCTATCACTTTCATTCTGTAAAGATAACTCCAAAATAAAAACAATGGTTGCTTTGTATAATAAGCTGTTAAATAAATGCTGGTAGCCACAATTCTCTTACTTTTGTGTTTAAATAACTCACTTGAATCTTACTATTCAAACAAACAATCTGGTTAAAAAATATGGCAGTCGTACTGTTGTAAACGATGTGACTTTCAGTGTAAGCCAAGGAGAAATTGTTGGTTTGCTTGGACCAAATGGCGCGGGGAAAACCACCTCTTTTTATCAAGTGGTAGGATTGATTAAACCCGATAGCGGAAGCGTTTTCTTGAATGATATTAATATTACCAAGTTGCCAATGTTTAAAAGGGCGCAAATGGGTATCGGATATTTACCACAAGAAGCAAGTGTGTTTAGAAAACTTAGCGTAGAAGACAATATTAGTGCTGTGTTAGAAATGACAAAGCTCACCAAAGAAGAACAAGGTAAAAAACTAGAATCGCTGTTGGATGAATTTCGGTTACAGCATGTTAGAAAAAACAACGGAGACACCTTGAGCGGAGGAGAAAGAAGAAGAACAGAAATAGCAAGAGCGCTGGCCGTTGATCCAAAATTTATTTTATTGGATGAGCCTTTTGCTGGTGTTGATCCTATTGCTGTAGAAGACATTCAAGCGATTATTGCTAAACTTAAGTTTAAAAACATAGGCATCTTAATTACAGATCATAATGTAAATGAAACCCTGTCTATCTGTGACAGAGCTTATTTATTAATTGATGGTAAAATTTTCAAACACGGTACTGCGGCAGAGTTGGCAAGCGATGAACATGTGCGGCGCTTATACCTTGGAAGAAATTTTGAATTGAAAAGAAAAGACTACTTACATCAAGAGGCTGATCAACAACATACTTCCCTATAATACAAAAATAGAAATAGCAGCATTAACATATTTTTTTTAACTTTCATATATGAAGCTGTTATCCGCCGCAATATCAAAACTGGCAAGGGCTCGTCTGTGGCGAATCAAAAACTGGACCGACTATCCTGTCACAGCACAAAGAGAAGTGCTACAATCTCTTATTGCCGAAGCACAATACACGGACTTTGGAAAAAAACATGGATTCTCTTCGTTGTTTTCAGTGAAGGAGTTCAAAGAACGCGTTCCTATTCAAGAATATGAAACATTGCGTTTATATATTCAAAGAATGATGAATGGGGAAGAAAATGTTTTATGGGATTCTCCTGTAAAATGGTTTGCAAAAAGCAGCGGTACAACAAGTGATAAAAGCAAGTTTATTCCAATAAGCGAAGAAAGCCTACAAGAAAATCATTTTAAGGCCAGTAAAGATGTGTTGACTAATTATTATAAAAACTTTCCTTCCAGCAATTTGCTTACTGGAAAAGGCTTAGTAGTAGGTGGCTCTCATCAAATCAATCATTTTAATGAAGATATTCAATATGGCGATCTAAGTGCTGTATTAATTCAAAACACGCCCTTTTGGGGGCATTGGCTACGTACGCCAGAATTAAGCGTGGCGCTAATGGATGAGTGGGATCAAAAAATTGAAAAGCTTGCGCAAGCAACAGCAAACGAAAATGTAACATCTTTAGCAGGTGTTCCTACTTGGACACTTTTATTATTAAAACGAATTTTAGAAATAAAAGGCAAGAAGACAATAAAAGAAATTTGGCCAAACCTCGAGCTTTATATCAACGGAGGCGTTTCGTTTGTTCCTTATCGTGATCAATTTGAAAAAATAATAGGGGCGCCTATTAATTATCTTGAGATATACAATGCAAGTGAAGGATTTTTTGCGGCACAAGAACGGCCCGAAGACAACGGCATGACGCTGTTTACTGAACATGGAATCTTTTACGAGTTTATGGCGGCAGAAGAATATGGTAAACCTCATCCTACAACTGTTGGACTTGACAATGTTATTATAAACAAAAACTATGCACTTGTAATTAGCACTACGGGGGGGTTGTGGCGATATCTAGTAGGCGATACTATAAAATTTACTTCTCTTGATCCTTATAGAATAAAAGTTACCGGAAGAGTAAAACACTATATGAATGCTTTCGGAGAAGAGATTATAGTTGATAATTCAGACAATGCAATTGCATTGGCTTCTAAAAAAACAGGCTGTGTTGTTATAGACTACACCGCTGCTCCCATTTATTTTTCTGAAAAAAACAATGGCGCTCATGAATGGCTTATTGAGTTTGAACAAGCGCCAAAAAACATGCATGATTTTATAGTTGAGCTAGATGATGCTCTAAAAAATATTAATAGCGACTATGAGGCAAAGCGCTATAAAAACATCGCCCTTGGGCTACCAAAAGTTCATCAAGCTTATCCAGGCACATTTACTAAATGGCTCCAAAGCAAAAAACAGGTAGGTGGTCAACATAAAATACCTAGATTAAGCAACGAAAGAAAAATATTAGAAGAGATTTTAGAAATAAACGAAACAAATAGAGACCAATAATTGCTTAATTAGTCTTTTTGTTAGTCCCGCTTTTTTTTATTTATTTTTGTTTGACACGACACGATGTTTTGCTTTTATTGATTTATTTAAAAAATATACTATGAAGTTTTTAGAAGGTAAGGTTGCTATTATTACAGGTGCGGCAAGAGGAATTGGGGAGGCTATAGCAATTAAATTCGCTCAACATGGCGCCAATATTGCCTTTACCTATGTAAGTGATGGCAGCGCCGGAAAAGCTGCAGCACTAGAACAAAAGCTGGTTGCTCTTGGAGTAAAAGCAAAAGCGTATAAGAGCAACGCGGGTGATTTTGCTGCTTGCGAAACCTTGGTTAATGATGTGTTGAAGGAGTTTAATCAGATTGATATATGCGTAAACAATGCAGGCATTTCAAAAGATAATTTATTATTACGCATGACACCAGAACAGTGGAATGATGTTATTAATATAAATCTTACCAGTGTGTTTAATATGACAAAGCAAGTAATACGGCCAATGATGAAAGCAAAAAGCGGTAGTATTATTAATATGAGCAGCGTTATTGGCGAAATGGGCAACGCTGGCCAAAGCAGTTACGCCGCTAGCAAAGCAGGTATTATAGGTTTTACAAAAAGCGTTGCGAAAGAATTGGGGAGTAGGAATATTAGATGCAACGCCATTGCGCCAGGTTTTGTAGAAACAGATATGACCAGTTACTTACAAGATGGGGAGGGTGCTGAAAAATACAAATCGGGCATTCCTCTGGGTAGATTTGCTACAGGAGAAGACATCGCAAATGTTGCCTTGTTTTTAGCATGCGATATGGGTAATTATATCACCGGGCAAACCATCAGCGCTTGTGGTGGCTTAAATATTTAACACTCAACCGAAACAATATTCGGTTATATCAATTATGGCAAATCCTTACGAAAAATTATTACTCGAAAACAAAGCTTGGGCTCAACAACAAGTAGAAAAAGATCCTGAATTTTTTTCTAGATTGTCTCATATTCAAACACCCGAGTTTTTATGGATTGGTTGTAGCGACAGCAGGGTGCCGGCCGATAAGATCACCGGAACACAACCTGGAGAAATCTTTGTACACCGCAATATTGCTAATCTGGTTGTTCATACAGACATTAACCTGTTAAGCGTATTGGAATACGCCGTTGTTTACTTAAAAGTTAAACATATTATTGTTTGCGGCCATTATGGTTGCGGAGGTATTAGAGCGGCTATGGAAAACCATTCGTTGGGTATTATAAATAAATGGCTTAGAAACATTAAAGATGTTTATCATATGCATCAAAAGGAAATCAATGCATGTAAAACAGAAGACGATAAAGCCAATCGCTTGGTTGAGCTTAATGTACAAGAGCAAATTATGAATCTTGCTAAAACGTCTATTGTTCAAAAGGCGTGGAAACACGAACAGCGCCCACATTTACATGGCTGGGTATATGGACTTAACAATGGAATTATAAAGCCTGTTTGTGAAATGGAACCCGGAGCCCATATTGATCCACTATATGAATACGATAATTTATAAAACGATTGTTTCTTTAAATAATGAAGCTTAATAAAGATCAACTAATCGAATCGTTTGGTTTGCAGCCTCATCCAGAAGGTGGATGGTATAAAGAATCATATAAAAGCACTGAACAAATTCCTGCCAGTGCACTCCCTACTCGTTTTAACGACCATCGTTTTTTTTCCAGCGCCATCTACTTTTTATTAGAGCAAGGTAATTTTTCTGCATTTCATAGAATCAAAAGCGATGAGTGTTGGCATTTTTATGCTGGTGAACCATTGCTCATCTATATAATAAAAGAAAATGGTGGCTTAGGTGTTGTTTCTTTAGGACCCAATATCACTAATGGAGAGTTTTTTCAATATGTGGTTCCTGCTAATAGTTGGTTTGCAAGTATTCCCGCCCCAACCAGTAAGTATTGCTTTGTTGGATGTACCGTTGCGCCTGCGTTTGACTTTAAAGACTTTGAACTTGCCAATGCAAAAGAGCTATCTACAACCTATCCTCAACACATCGATCTAATTAATAGTTTGTGTAGACAATAATAGTATTGAAATGTCTTATTGTTTGTTGAAAACTAAAGCATAAGTTTTGCTGTTTTAATTGTTATACTTTTTATCTTTCAACATTAATAAATTATCAACTCCTTTTTGTATGCACGGCTCGTCAACCTTAGACGCTCAAAAAATATTAAGCACCCACTCTGTAGCATCTGTAGTTTATAATAATATCAGTAAGCAAAAGGAGTTGCGCGCCATTAAAAAGTTTGCTGCTGGCGATATTATTATACCCTTTTCTGCTGGAGAAACGCTAACCGAGCCAAACTATCTAACAGTGCAAATAGGAATAGCAGAGCACATTACCCTTGTTCCTGATTTTTTACAATACACCAATCACAGTTGTAGGCCCAATGTCTTTTTTGATACCACTAATAGAGTATTATTAGCAATCAGAGATATTGAAACAATGGAGGAGCTTACTTTTTTTTATCCTTCTACCGAATTAAACATGGCAGATTCTTTTGATTGTTTTTGTGGACACAAAGAATGTCTTACGCATATCAAAGGAGCTGCTTATATGGCAACGGCTATTTTAGAGCAGTATAGATTAACAGATTTTATAAAAAGCCAACTACATAGTAAGAAATAACAATAAGATTAATGAATCAAGCAGACAATCTTCAAAAAAACGTTTCGTTGCCATCTGACCGCACCATAAAAGTGTGGGTATTGGCTCCGTCTGTTGAGTCTGATGATGAAAACATTGATTATTATTACGACTTTTCTCAAAGTATTGCAGAATATACAAAGGTGTTTGAACAATTACAGCTTCCTTGGAAATGGCAGCCGGTAAATATGAAAACCTATATCAATATTGTAGAGGAAATTGAAATAGAAAAAAACGAAGGGACTTGTTTGCCGATTGTTTTAAATCTTTGTGATGGAGATGAAGTAAACGGAACGCCTGGTTTATCAGTAGTAAGAATACTGGAGGAGAAAGACATTGTTTACACAGGGGCAGACGAATATTTTTATACAGTTACCACCTCTAAAATACCAATGAAGAAAGCCTTTGATGAGGCAAAAGTTCCTAATGCTTCTTGGGCAGCTATACACAAACAAGACATTAATATTGAAACGCTTTTAAAAAAGGTGGGAAGTCCAATGATAATAAAGCCTTCAGTTTCTGGAGGAAGCATGGGGGTGGGTATAAAAAATGTAGTGGAGAACAAAGAACAACTAACGGAATTATTAAAAGATTTATTTGCTGGTTATCGTGGGTGGAACCTATCTGCAGATGGCATGATTGCAGAGGAGTTTATTACAGGACCCGAGTTTACCACTTTTATTAGCGGATCTTATGACCGACCAGATGACGCTATAATCTATACGCCGGTTGAAAGGGTTTTTCATGAATCGCTGCCTGAAAATGAAAAGTTTTTATCGTTTGACAGACTTTGGGAAATTTATGAAACAGAATCTGCTATGCCAGATGGAGGAAGTTTTTATGAATATCGAATCCCTAATGAAGAATTAATAGAGTCAATTAAAAAATTGAGTTGGGATGCCTATTGTGCAACAAAAGGAAGAGGATATACAAGAGTAGATATTAGAATGGATGCAGCCACAAAAAAAATGTTTGTACTAGAAGTAAATGCACAATGTGGTATTAGTGAAGATGAAAACTATACATCTATTGGCGCTATTTTAAAAGTATCAGAGAAAAGTTTTACTCAACTTGTAGAAGAAATTATTTTAGATGCACTTAAAAGAGCCTCCTTAAAAAAACTATCTTATCTTAACAAAAGTAATGAGGCGCGTGCCTAATGCGGATTTTAATTAAATGCAAACAGAAACAAATAAAAATAATTCTTCTATAGCTCTTCCAAACGGAAAGAACGGAGGGCCCCTTAGGGTTTGTGTTTTACAACCAGATTATTCTTCCTCTAGTGTTGATTATAAAAATTACGATCCACCAAGAAACCTACTGCCTCTTTTAAACAACGCAGCGGTGGATCATGTGTTTTTAAATAAACTAACAACATACAAACAACTTAAAGAGTGCAGTAAAAAAAAGTATGATGTTTATGTAAATTTATGCGAGGGTTATTTAGAGTGGGATGTTCCATCCATTGATGTGATATATTATCTAGAGCTTCTAGGCCTTCCTTTTACTGGACCCTCGAGTATACTATATGATCCCCCTAAAGAATTGATGAAGTATGTTGCCTACACCCAAGGGGTTTCTACTCCAGCTTATTCTATTATAGAAAATGCTGAAAATATAAAAAGTACCACCGCCTCACTTCGTTATCCATTATTTGTAAAACCAGCCAAAGCGGGTGATAGCTTAGGAATAGACGAGGGGTCTTTGGTGTATAACGAGGAAGGTTTAATAAAGAAAATAGAAACAATATTAGATGAATATGGTCCGCTACTAGTGGAAGAGTATATTGATGGGCGAGAGTTTACAGTAATGTTAGCAGCCAATCCAACGGTAAAAACCGGTGTAACGGTATTTCGACCAGTTGAATATGTTTTTTCAGGGGGGAGTAAATTTAAAACGTATGCGCTTAAAACTTCTGAATTGCACCCCAATGCAAATATTCCAGTGGCGGACGGTGAATTGTGTGATAAATTAAAACTTGCTGCAGAAAATATTTTTAAGGGTTTTGGCGGAGTAGGTTATGCTAGGCTCGACTTTAGGATGAATAAAGACGGGGTGTTGTTTTTTCTTGAAATTAATTTCACCTGCTCTGTTTTTTATTCTGAGGGCTATGAAGGATCTGCTGATCATATTCTTAACAATGACGGAACAGGCCAAGAACAATTTTTGAATATGATTATTGTGGAGGGAATGGCTCGTTATCAGCAAAAACAAAAAATATATAGCATGCGCGGAAATGCCATTGCTGGATATGGAATTTATGCTAATAGAGATATTGCAACCAACGAAGCGATTTTTAAAGGAGAGGAAAGGCCTCAGCGAATGGCAACAAAATCATACATTAATAAAAACTGGGGCGCCAAGGAAATAGAAAACTTTAAAAAGTATGCCTATCCTGTTAGCAATGAGGTTTTTTTATTATGGGATGAAAATCCAGCGGAATGGGCACCACAAAATCACAGTTGCGATCCCAATACCGCTTATGTAGGATTGGATGTTGTTGCATTGAGACCAATAAAAAATGGCGAAGAGCTAACACTATATTATGCAGGTTTTTTAGATGAACACATGGAACCGTTTAATTGCTCTTGTGGAAGCAAGAATTGTAAAGGGCTTATTACAGGCACGGCTGGAAACTCAGTTACTGTAAGAGAAAGCAGGTAGCCATGTTTTTTCCCTGTTAGATTATTTTATTTCTTTATTCTTGTTCAGCCCTAATAATTAAACACCATTCTTTCTCAAGAAAAATATAGCCAAAGTCATAACAATAATAATATACAGACCCCTTAGGGTTTATATACTGGTGCGTGTTATACCTAAATCTATATCCAAGCTGAATCAATTTATCTTTTTTAACCCTTGCCATTTGTTCGCTTTCTTGAATGAGCGACTCTAATATTCTTCTGTTTTTACTAAGCGTATGATTAATGTTTCTTACTAAATTATTTGAAGGCGCCTTAAGTTGATTGTTATAGCTGTTTCTACAATAGTCATTACAAAAGCGTTTGTCGGTTCTTCCCTTTATTGATTTTTCACAAGCAATACACTGTTTGGTAGGGTTTGATTGTATAATCATGTTTGATAATTATTTCTTTCAAAATTGTAATTTTTTATATTTTTTCTATCCGTTTTTTTCCTCTTACAAATGGTTATTTTCAACAATAAACGTATAAAAACCGATTATGACTATTGACGCACCCCACCTTTGTTGTGTAGAAATATAGGCGCCTATGTTCTATGGATATTTATTATTAATTAATTAAAAAATTAAATTATGTACTCATTAAGAAACAAAGTTCAACTAATTGGAAACCTAGGAAAAGCTCCCGAAATACGAAATGCCGATTCGGGTAAAAAGCTGGTGAAGTTTTCTGTAGCCACCAATGAAATGTATACAAATCAGAAAGGAGAAAAGGTAAAAGAAACTCAATGGCACAATGTTGTAGCCTGGGGTAAGCTAGCAGAAATTGCTGAGAAATATCTTTCAAAAGGTAGCGAGGTGGCTGTTGAGGGCAAGCTTATTACCAAAGATTACACCGACAAGGAGGGTAATAAAAAATACATTACAGAGGTTCAGGTAAATGAATTGCTTTTATTGGGGAGTAAGGCGGCTAGCGCTTAGTTGCGCTTAGAATTATTATGTAAAGAAGCGTTTAATTATTATAATATATTAGATGAAAAAACAACCTGTAGCCACTGTTGCCTTCTTTACATAATAATATTTAATTGTTTAAGTGCCGATTTCTCTTCCAAAATCATCTTGGATACGGATGATGTCATTTTCGTCACTTAGATTATCAGGATCGGTGTGCATCCAAATTTCTGCAACTACCCCCCATTCTGATAATCCAATCAACCGATGCCTTTCGCCTTGTTGTAGTTGAACAACCTCGTTAATAATTAATTGAGTTGACTCTTTTTCTTCGTCTGTATCACTTCTTACAATGGCAGCGACCCCTTTAATTAGTTTCCAAATTTCTGAGCGTCTATGATGATATTGCCAACTTAGTTTTTTATTAGGCTCTACCAATAAAACCTTAGGGCTTACCTTTCCGCTTAGTATAACATCCTTATCAAGAGAGGGGAAAAAGTATTCAATAAATCTGATTGCATCCGCCTCTTCTATTACAAAAAAACCTCCCCAGGGGCGAGAAGCATCTATTGTCTTAACGGTAAGATTATTTTTTTCAAGCAGTTGTTGAATTTCTGTAAAGGTTTTTTCTTTTTCTGTCATATCGTTTATAGATATTGGAGTTTATCTTCCCATGTACAACATTAAAATTTGAACATCGCTTGGATTAACGCCAGATATTCTGGACGCTTGGCCTAGTGTTCGTGGTTGTATTTTAATGAATTTTTGTTTTGCTTCTGTGCTCAAGGAAACCAATTTAGTGTAGTTGAAATTTTCTGGAATCAACAGGTTTTCAAGTTGACTCATTTTTTCAACAAGCTCTCTTTCTTTCTCAATATAGGTATCGTATTTTATTTGTATTTCTGCTTGCTCTAAAACATCTGCCTCAAATTCACCCAACATCGAATTTAATACGGGAGTTTCTTTTACCATTAATTTCAAATCAATTCCTGGTCTAAGTAAAATTTGGGCCGCTCTTTGTTTAGTTACTAACGGAGACGAGTGTGCGCTTATTAAATACTCGTTTATGTCTATTGGTTCAATATTGGTTTGGTGGAGAATTGTTTTTATGGTATCTACTTTTCTTTTCTTTTCTTGAAGACGATCCATTCTTTCCTGACTAGCAAGGCCTATTTTGTAGCTAATTTCTGTAAGACGCATATCCGCATTGTCTTGTCTTAATAACGTCCTAAACTCCGCCCTGCTTGTAAACATTCTATATGGCTCATCGGTTCCTTTATTTATAAGGTCATCAATCAACACTCCAATATATGCCTCGCTTCGTTTTAACACCACCGGCTCTTGTCCTATTGATTTCTGATGAGCATTGATTCCCGCCATTAAGCCTTGACAGGCTGCTTCTTCGTATCCGGTAGTTCCGTTAATTTGACCGGCAAAAAATAAATTTTGTATCAACTTTGTTTCTAAGCTAAACTGCAATTGGGTAGGTGGAAAATAATCATATTCAATTGCATATCCTGGTCGGAATATTTTACAGTTTTCAAAGCCAGGAATCTTTTTAAGTGCTTGATACTGAGTCTCTTCTGACAAAGAAGTTGAAAATCCATTAACATATATTTCTATCGTATTCCAACCTTCTGGTTCTACAAAAATTTGGTGTCTATCTCGTTCCGCAAACCTATTTATTTTATCTTCTATACTTGGGCAATACCTTGGTCCCGTTCCTTGAATCCTTCCCTTAAACATGGGGCTAGAATCAAAACCTTCTTTTAATATATCATGAACCTCTTGGTTGGTGTAAGTAATCCAACAGCTTTTTTGTTGAGACGGCTTAATAGGCGCTGGAGATAAATAACTAAACCCTACAATTTCATCGTCTCCCTTTTGTTCTTCCATTTTAGAATAATCCAAACTTCTACCATCAACCCTTGGGGGCGTTCCTGTTTTAAGCCTATCGCTCTCAAATCCAAGAGAAACTAGTTGCTCAGTAATACCTGTAGCGGCCTTTTCAGCGACCCTACCCCCTCCAAAATTCTTTTCTCCTATATGGATTACCCCGTTTAAAAAGGTTCCATTTGTTAGTATAACTGACTTAGATTCAATACGATGGCCCAGGCTGGTAACAACGCCTACTGCTTTTTTGTCTTTTATTATAATCTCCTTTACGGTGTCTTGATAAAAATCAACATTAGGGGTATTTTCTAGCATTTCTCTCCAGGTTGTAGCGAACAACATCCTATCGTTTTGTGCTCTTGGGCTCCACATGGCCGGACCCTTTGAACGATTCAACATTCTAAACTGAATCATGCTTTTATCTGTAACAATGCCGCTATAACCGCCCATGGCATCGATTTCCTTCACAATTTGTCCTTTTGCAATTCCTCCCATTGCTGGATTACAGCTCATTTGGGCAATGGTTTGCATATTCATTGTGATCAGTAAGACTTTGCTGCCCATGTTTGCTGCGGCCGCGGCGGCTTCACAACCAGCATGACCGGCGCCCACAACTATTATATCGTAGTTTTTAAACATAATTTGGATGCAAAGTTAACACAGTGAAATTATTTTAAGCGGTTATTCCTTAGCCTATGTTGGAACATTGTTTCACGTGAAACGTTTTGTCTGTAATTCTTATGGGGGGTTCCACGTAGAACAGAGGTTATTTAAAATAAGAGTTTAAATAAGAGTCCTCTTTTTTTCTCATTAGGGCTATATCGGATGGTTTTTTATCCTTGTACCCACAAAGATGGAGGGCTCCATGAAAAATAACACGATGTAGCTCCTGTTTAATGGTAACCTGTAGGGCTTTTGCATTATCGCGAATCCTGTCGATACTAATATATATCTCTCCATCTATAGCTTCAGAGCCTGGTTGAGACAAGTTAAATGTTATTATGTCGGTGTAATAATCGTGCTGTAAATAGGTTTGGTTGATTTTTAATAGGTACTTGTCAGAACAGAAAACAATAGAAAGACTGTTTGATTTAATTTTTTCCTTTTTAAAAAGAGAGCCTAAGAAAGACTTTAGGACAGATCTGTTTTGTAAAGAAATAGGCTCTAAAAAATGAAAGGTAATATTCATGGTTTTGTTTCTATAATCGAAAATAATAAGTTTATCAAACAATTACCTTTACAATATAATTTATATAATAATAACATGGGGGTATTTAAAAAATTATCTGAGTTAAGTGTTGGTAAACAAGCAATTATAAAGTCTTTTCAAAGTGACGAGCTCTTTATAAAGCTAATGGAAATGGGCTGTATTCCGGGTGAGAAAATTATCGTTGAACAGATAGCACCATTAAAAGACCCAATATCTATATACGTTGCAGGATATAGATTAAGCTTAAGATTAGACGAGGCGGAACATATTATTGTAGAAGAAACCAATTAATATTAATACTATTTTTAATATATGAAAATTGCGTTATACTTTGGATCATTTAACCCAATTCATAATGGGCACCTTATCATTGCAAGCCACGTGGTGCAATTTACTGATATTCAAGAGGTTTGGTTTGTGGTATCCCCACACAATCCGTTTAAAAACGCGAAAACACTGTTGAATGAAAACCACCGACTAAATTTAGTAAGGACGGCCATTGAGGGTGAAAATAAAATAAAGGCATCGAATGTTGAATTCAAGTTACCCAAACCCTCCTACACTATCAATACGCTTGCCTATTTAAAAGAAAAGCATCCAACAAAAGACTTTTGCATATTATTAGGAAGTGATGGATTGCAAAATATTGAAAACTGGAAAAATGCAGAAACCATTTTAAGAGAACATCAATTGTATGTATATGAAAGGCCCGGGTTTAGTATAATAGAAAATAATAAAATGAGGGTTACGAAAATTAATGCGCCGCTATTAGATATCTCGTCTACGCATATACGCAATTTACTATCTGAAGGAAAATCAATTAGATACCTTGTGCCGGATGATGTGAGGGAAGAGATAGAAAACAACGCCTATTATAAGTCGACCTTAGAAAATCCATCCTAGTAAGAGACACAACATTACAACAATAGGGGTAGGAATTTTTGTAAATCGTAATAAACAATAGGTGCCAATCATCACCGACAAACCAAGAGAGCCTTTTAATGTGAAAAAAGAAACTGGCGCTTCGGTTAATAAATACAATACAGCAGCAAGCATTACGCCCACCACTACGGCGTTTATTCCTTCTAAAGCCCTATACACTAGAGTGTATTGTTTTAAGAATTGCCAGACAGGAAAGAAAAACAACACTAATAAAGCGCTAGGTAAAAAAATGGCAATCGCACCAATAATACAACCCATTAATTGCGCTTTTTTTCCTTCTTTTTCAAGTGCCATTCCTCCAACAAAAGATGCAACGGAAAAAACCGGACCAGGAATTGACCTAACTATACCATAGCCTGTTAATAAATCAGTTTTGCTTATTTTGATTGCGCTTTCAGTTTGAGGAGTGTTAGAGGGGCCTGTTGGTCTTGCAACGTATTGATCCAGCATCATAGGTAACAAAACGTCTCCACCACCAAAGACAAAGCTTCCAAAACGATAAAAGTTTTCAAACAAATTATACGCCTTTCTATTTTCCCAGTTTTGCTTTCTAGCGTTTTCACTCAGTGCTCCGGCAATAATAAAAATTAATAAAAATAACCAGATATTAGTCCAGCGAACTTGCCTTGGTTTTACTTCAACCTTTTTAGGAATACGCTTATTACTGAAATTGGTAGCCAGTCCGCCAGCAATAATAAGAATAGGAAATATCCAGGGTGTTTTTAAAAAAATAAAAGTTAGTATGGCGGCAAAAAGCATTATTATTTTAGTAATAGTATTATTAATCGAAATAGAAAAAACCCTGGTGGTAGAAAAAAGAAGAAAACCAATGGTCATTGGCTCAATAAACTTGAAAATATTATGAAGAAGATTTCCCTGATGAAGAGAAGTTAATAAAAAGGAAAATAGCCCCATGATTATACAAGCAGGGGT
>CANFJP010000047.1 GCA_947447485.1 Chitinophagaceae bacterium | reverse complement strand
TATGGCAGGAATAACCACTTGCTTATGGCAAGCATTTCCTGAAGCAAATAATATTGAAATAATTAATACGCTTCAGCAATCAGCATCTAAATACGCCACGCCAGACGACAGAACTGGCTATGGTATTCCTGATGCAAAAAAAGCATTTGTATTATTGCAACAAAAATATCACACACACTCGATCACCCTTAATCAATGTAAAGCTAATTTGGTATTGAGCATTAAGACAGACAATACCATGAGCATTGAACTTGAAAGAAAATTAGCCAATGAAATTACCTTTACAACTATTACAACGCTTCAAAGCAATTTACAATATGGCATGCACAATTTTTTATACACCGATGATCTTGCCAACACGTCAGTACTTTCTGCTCTATATAGATTAAAGATGGTTATCGGAACAGACACTACCTATTATCTTGATGACACTACCCTAAATTTTGCCGAACCCTGCAATACAAATCCTTCAAATGAAGAAAGCATAGTGATATCTCCTAACCCTGTAAATGATTTTGTGAACGTACATTTCAGCAATGCCGCTGCCTCAACAGTAGAAATTGTAATTATAAATGCAGTAGGACAAAGAATATACACCGATGATTTTCAACATGCACCCGGAGCATTTAGCCAGAACATTAATATGAAAATGTTTAGCAAAGTGGCTTATTTTGTAACCGTGTATATCGACAAGAAAAAAGCTATCACAAAAAAGATCATCAAACAATAATTACTTCTGGAAAACGGCCACAAACATAGTGTCTGCGCCTATTTCAAATCCTTCCAAATACTGCATGTGCAGCAGCGTTAAATTATGTTTCTCTTTTATAAAGTCTACAATACCCTCATTCTCTTTCTTAAAAACTGAGCAAGTAATATAATAGAAAAGTCCCTTTTCTTCTACATGAGGAATGGTATTTGAAACAATGGCTTGCTGTCTTTCTACAAAAAAATGGATGCTCTTTTGATTAAAAGAAAAAAGCTGCTCGGGCGACCTACTCCATGTACCACTCCCCGTGCAAGGAACATCACACACTACCATTTCAAATTTTTCTTCCACACCAAGTCCACTTGATTTTGAAAGATCAGCTGTAAAGGATTTATAAATATTAATGCCGGCCTGTTGCAAACGGGTAGATAGGTTTAATAAAATATTTTTTCGAATATCCGATACCGATAATTTTATTTTCTTTTTCAAGATATCGAACAACAATATTGCCTTACCCCCACTTGCCGCACAGCAATCCCAAACAGTTACTGAATGGCTATCATGAAAGAAATGATTGTTTTCTTTTATATAATCAAATACCTTTTGAGAATTACAATCCTGTACAACCACATCCTTATTTATTCGCAAAGTGTCATCTAGCGAAGGATTGCCAACGAGCCTTAAAGATTGCTCTCCCTCTTCCTGAAATACAATAGCTGCCTTATTCAACACTTCCAATACTTTGAGTTTCCTATCGGGGCGGATACGAATGAAAACAGAGGGTTGCTTCATGAATGAAAGGCCAAATAACGCAGGCTGAATTGCAGCGCTCAATTCATCCTTCAATGGAAAAATATTTTCGGAAGCAATTTGAAACAACGAAAGTTTTTCAGAAAGACTCATCGTTATTTTATCATTCAAATCTGAATCAAGTGCTTTCAGGCATTCATTTGATTCTTTTTCGAAAATAAAAAGCGCCGCAATAATTTTTTCATTGATCGAAAGCTGCTTGTTAAGTGCCAGCGCAACACGGAAGTAATTATAGCATAGTGCGCTAATCATCCTTCTGTCTCTTGAACCGTATTTTTTATCTCCCGCAAAAAACTTTTTTAAATGCGGTGCAAAAGGCAACCCTCGTTCATAGGTTTCTATTAACTTGGTGGCAGTTGATAAGTAAGAGTGATATCTGCTCATAAAAAAATCCCGCGCTGAGCGGGATTGTAAATTTTTAAAATGATTATAATTCTAACAAGGCTGTAATTGGATCTTTTCCAAACAATAACAACGAAGGATTTTCTAATAATTGTTTCACCATGACTAAGAACCCTACCGATTCTCTTCCATCAATAATTCTATGATCATAGCTCAATGCCAAATACATCATTGGCTTAATAACCACTTGTCCGTTGACTGCCATAGGCCTATCTACAATATTGTGCATGCCTAAAATAGCACTCTGTGGAATATTGATAATGGGTGTACTCATCATTGAACCAAAAATACCTCCATTGGTAATGGTAAAAGTTCCACCAGTCATTTCTTCAATGGTAAGCTTGTTGTTTTTTGCTTTTGTAGCCAAGTCAACCACTGCCAATTCTACTTCGGCCATACTCATGCTTTCGGCATTTCTTATAACAGGCACCACCAAACCTTTAGGTGCACTTACAGCAATTGACACATCACAATAATCATGAAAAATAATTTGGTCTCCATCGATATAGGCATTTACAGAAGGAAATTCTTGCAAAGCATAACAACATGCTTTTGTAAAAAAACTCATGAAGCCTAAGTTTACACTATGCTGTTCTTTAAATTTATCCTTGAATTTTTTTCTAATCTCCATGATGGCACTCATGTCTACTTCATTAAAAGTAGTGAGCATGGCTGTCGTATTTTTAGATTCTACCAATCTACGGCTGACTGTTTTGCGCAAATTGCTCATCTTTTCTGGACGATCATTTCTGCTAAACAATGCAGCCCCTGGTTTTCTGCCTGGATTATTCAAGGCTTCTAACACATCTTGTTTTATGATTTTTCCATTAGACCCAGAGGGTACAATCTTTTTGCTATCTATTTGTTTGTCTGCAATCATTGCTGCCGCAACAGGCGTTGCTTTTAAATCTACTGCAGACTGATTGCTCACTTCTTCTTTCTTTGAAGCAGGCTTTGTCGTTTCTTCTTTTTTGATTGGTGCCGCAACTTCAGCAGGCCTTACAGCCTCTGTGTCAATGGTACAAACCAAATCTCCAATTGCCAAGGTGTCGCCTTCTTTAGCAATTTGCTTTACTGCACCTGCCTGCTCTGCATTGATCTCAAAAGTAGCTTTCTCACTTTCAAGCTCAGCTATTACTTCATCTCTTTCAGCCCAAGAGCCATCTGCCTTATGCCATTTAACGAGGGTTACCTCACTGATACTTTCTCCAACAGTAGGTACTTTTATTTCAATAGCCATTTTAATAATTTATTGTTGCAAATTTCGGAAAAAATAGGATTATTAGCCGATTTATTTATCGAAGCCAAATGTGGCTCTAAAAGGGAGTCTTTACAATGTCTACGGACAAGAACGAAAAAACCGTCTCAACATGATTGAAACGGTTTATTATTGATAAAAAACATCTTCTATTATTAGCCTAAAAAGCCTCTCAATAAATTCGCTTGGGCAGTGGCCCTCAGTTGGGACAAGGCCTTGTCCTTAATTTGGCGTACCCGCTCACGTGTAAGATTGTACCGTTGTCCTATGTCTTCCAAACTCAATGGCTGCTCTACTCCGATGCCAAAAAAATACGACACTACTTCTTTCTGTCTTTCCGTAAGCGAATTCAATGTGCGTTCAATTTCTATATTTAGCGAATCTTCGGCCACAAGCATTTCGTCTGCTTTGGGTGCATTTTTATCTTGAAATATATCCATAAATGTAGCATCGTCAGTCGTAGAAATGGGCTGGTCTATACTCACATGTCTTCTGCTAACCACCATGGTATCTAATACTTCGCTTGTTTCTAGATGCAGTGCTGATGCTAGTTCTTCAGCCGAAGGCTCTCGCTCAAATTCTTGTTCTAATTTCGAATACGCTTGACTTATCTTATTGGTTAATCCTACTTTATTTACCGGCAATCTTACGATCCGAGCTTGCTCCGCTAAGGCTTGCAAAATGCTTTGTCTGATCCACCATACCGCATAGGAAATAAATTTAAAACCCCTTGTTTGGTCAAATCGATAAGCAGCTTTAATTAGCCCCACATTCCCCTCATTAATAAGATCAGAAAGAGAAAATCCTTTATTCTGATACTGCTTCGCTACAGATACCACAAATCTAAGATTTGCTTTTACGAGTCTATCCAAGGCAACGGGATCACCCTTCTTTATAAGGCCCGCCAATATTGATTCTTCATCTGGTAAGAGTAAATCTATTTTGCTAATTTCCTGGAGATATTTATCTAAACTTTGACTCTCCCGACTGGTTATTGATATGGTAATTTTAATTTGACGCATACTAATAGCAATGTGATTTCTTAAGGAAGTAGTCAATAAAGCAAGGCGTTATGCCAATTGTTTATTTTCTATTTATTAAACGGATTTTATATTCTAAAAAGTATATATGTGGATAAATTGTATGTTCGTAGTCATAATGCTGACTAATTCCATGAAAAAGGATGAAAAATGGGCTAGTTGTGAAAAAAAAACAATTAAATATTTTGTTGCGTTGATTAATTTTCTATTATTGCAACACACTAGTCCACTTTAAAAAGCAAGAATGAGCAAGAAAGTATTATATACATTAGAATATCCGGTAAGATGCTCACCTAACATCTTATATGAATTCCTAATCAGCCCAGCTGCATTGCAGGAATGGTTTGCCGAAAAAGTTGACGAAAGAGAAGGTGTGTATAGCTTTTCTTGGAATGGAACAGAAGAAAAAGCCAATTTAATTGAAAAAGAAACAGACAAATTTGTTAGATATCGTTGGACGCATATGCAAAAAGACGAATACTTTGAATTCAGAATTGACAGGTCAGAAGTTACCAATCAAACCATTTTGATTATTAAGGATTTTGCTGAAAAGAAAGACATTAAGGATCAAAGTCAACTTTGGGAATACCAGGTAAAGGACCTATTTCACAGATTAGGAAGCTAATTGATTGGCATATAATAACGACAATCATATCTTTCCCTTCTCCCCCATTTTACCATTATATTGATTTCATTTTCTTCTAATAATGAATGTAAGTTCCTTGTTAGAAAGAGTTATTTTTGTATACGCGCTTGTATGCAAAATATAACCCGCGGAAAGTTGTTGTATGATGAAAAAACTAGACAAGCTAATACTGAAATCTTTCATTGGTCCTTTCATAGCTACTTTTTTTATTGCATTTTTTGTGTTGATGATGCAAACGCTGTGGAAATACATTGATGACCTTGTAGGCAAGGGATTAGATTTTGTCACTATCATAACTTTTATATGGTATGCAAGCGCATCTTTATTAACGCTGGCAATGCCTATCGCGATTTTGATTTCTTCCATCATGACCTTTGGTAATCTTGGAGAAAGCTTCGAATTGGTTGCAATAAAATCTTCTGGTATTTCTTTGCTCCGATTCATGCGGCCATTAATCTGGGTATCTATTTTTCTCTGTGGAGTAGCCTTTGTATTTTCCAACTATGTGATTCCTTATGCTAATCTAAAATTTATTACACTTTACAGTGATATCTATGTAAAGAAGCCCGCGTTCGATTTAAAAGAAGGCGTTTTTTTTACTTACATACCTAATTATGCAATCAAGGTGGGGAAAAAAGAATCCGATGGAAAAACGATTCACAATGTGTTGATATTCGAACAAAATAATTCAATACAAGACAATTGCATTATTGCTGAAAAAGGTAAAATGGAGGTTTCTGAAGATGGAAAGTATCTCGAGTTTAATTTAGAAAATGGATACCGCTATCAAGAAAGAGGCAACATGATGGATAGCGCCACAGAATTCACTCGATTGGGATTTAAGAATTTTAAAAAGCTATTCGACCTAACTGTACTACAAAAGCAACAAACCAATGATAGTGTTTTTAGAAATAACTTTAAGATGCTTAGCGCTCGGCAATTAAACAAAAATATAGACTCCTTAACTAATACCGAGAACGTTATTGTAGCTGATTTAGAGAAGAAAATAAACCAAGAATTAAATTATAGTAACCTGCCTGAAAGTATTTGGAAAAAAACAACCAATAAAGCTGATACCATTCCATACAACAAACTCATTCCTCAGTTGTCTATATTCAAAGTAAACCACTTCGCATTATCCAAGATCAACGATTTAAAAATTAGTACTCAGCAAAATTCTATAGAAAAAGAAAGCATAGAAAATGATATTATGTTTCATAAAATAGAATGGCATCGTAAATATTCCTTATCGCTCGCTTGTTTGGTATTGTTTTTTATAGGCGCGCCATTAGGATCTATTATTCGAAAAGGCGGCATGGGCATGCCATTGGTAGTGGCCATTATTTTCTTTTTAATATTTCACTTGCTCAATATGTTTGGCGAAAAGTTTGTAAAAGAAAGTATTGCGAATCCATTTGTTGGCATGTGGCTTTCTGTTATCGCTCTTACCCCCATTGGAATCTTTCTTACCTATAAAGCAATGCACGACTCCCAATTGTTTAATAAGGAATATTATATTCGATTTGCCCATAAGATTCAATCGATCTACAGAAAAATAAATTCAAAATCACTCAAATAAAATTTACAATCATGAAAGAAAACCAACCGAATAGCAGAAGAAAATTTATTAAATCTACTGCTGCTGCCACTACAATGATGGTCATTGGCCTGGATGCTATTGGCAATGCAATGAGTTCCTTCGCTGCCAATAAAAAAAATACTGCTACTCCATTTCAAACAGGATTTGACCAAGAGCCGCTGCCCTATAAATATGATGCACTTGAAGATATCATAGATGCCACCACAATGGAAATTCATTACTCTAAGCACGCTGCTGCTTATGCTAAGAATTTAAAAGAAGCTGCCATGGCTGAAAAAGTAAATATGCAGGAGCCGCTTGAATTTGTTTTAGCAAACATCACTTCGTATTCTTCCAAAATGAGAAACAATGGCGGCGGACATTATAATCATGAAATGTTTTGGAAATGCATGCAACCAAAAAAAGCCGACAATAACCCAACAGGAGGATTGTTAACTGCCATCGAAAAACAATTCGGCACTTTGAATGACTTTAAAATACAATTCACAGAAGCTGCCAAAACAAGATTTGGAAGTGGTTGGGCTTGGTTATATAAAGACGACAAAGGAATTTTAAAAATTGGCAGCACAGCCAATCAAGACAACCCATTAATGAATATCCCTACCGTTGAGCATAAAGGATTGCCTTTATTATGCCTGGATGTATGGGAACATGCCTATTATTTAAAATATCAGAATAAAAGAGCCGATTACATTCAAAACTGGTGGAATCTTGTTAACTGGTCTTATGTAGAAAAACGATTTGAAGGAGCCTAAAGAAACAGCTCCTTTCAATTAATATTAATTATTTCAAAAGCTATACTTTTGTTGTTCTCAATTTTCAATTAATAAAAAAATATACTATGCAGGTTTGGAAGGATTACCAAGAAAAAAATAAAGACAAATTCTTACATGAATTACTTGAATTATTACGCATACCAAGTGTAAGTGCAAAAACAGAGCATAAAGAAGATATGATTCGATGTGCCGAAGCATTTAAACTTAGGCTATTGGAAGCCGGTGCAGACAAAGTAGAGATTTATCCTACAGAAGGACACCCAATTGTTTACGGAGAAAAAATTATAGACCCAACAAAACCAACCGTGCTCGTATATGGTCATTATGACGTGCAACCAGCAGAACCATTAGAGCTATGGAACAATGGACCTTTTGATCCAACCATTATTGACGGAAAAATTTTCGCAAGAGGAAGTTGCGATGATAAAGGACAAGTATACATGCATGTAAAAGCACTAGAAACACTTGTACAAACAAATACATTGTCGGGCAATATTAAATTTTGCATTGAAGGAGAAGAAGAAGTAGGATCTCCCAACTTAG
Source organism: Chitinophagaceae bacterium (assembly GCA_947447485.1). GTDB lineage: Bacteria > Bacteroidota > Bacteroidia > Chitinophagales > Chitinophagaceae > Ferruginibacter. The sequence continues at coordinate 6,383 of CANFJP010000047.1, read as the reverse complement.
GAAAATTTGTAAAAACCCATAAGGATTTATTAAAAGCTGATTGCGTGTTAATCAGTGATAGCGCCATGATTAGCCTAGATACTCCCAGCATTGACATTGGTGTGAGAGGATTGAGTTATATAGAAGTAGAAATTACTGGACCTAATCGCGACTTACACAGTGGCGTTTATGGTGGAGCGGTAGCAAACCCTATTACTATTTTGGCAAAAATGATTGCATCGCTTCATGATGAAAACAATCATATAACTATTCCCGGATTTTACGACGATGTAGTGATAGCCACTCCAGAAGAAAGAGCCTTGATGTCTAAAGCCCCATTCAATGAAAAAGAATATGCAGCCGATTTAGGTGTAAAAGAACTTTGGGGAGAAAAAGGATACACCACCAACGAAAGAACAGGAATCAGGCCCACGCTTGAATTAAATGGCATTTGGGGTGGATATATTGGCGAAGGAGCAAAAACAGTTTTGCCTTCAAAGGCATTTGCTAAAATATCTGCAAGATTGGTGCCCAATCAAATTTCTCAAAAAATGACAGATTTACTAATCAATCATTTAACTAAAATAGCACCTCCTTATGTTACTGTAAAAGCTTCCTTGCATCATGGAGGCGAACCCTACATGACACCCATAGATAGCATTGCGTATAAAGCCGCTTCAAAAGCAATGGAAGCCACTTTTGGCAAAACACCTATTCCTGTTCGCGGGGGAGGCAGTATTCCAATTTGCGCCTTGTTTGAAAAAGAAATGGGCATTAAAATTGTGTTCATGGGATTTGGATTAGACAGCGATAACCTTCATAGTCCAAATGAAAAATATGATATTGCCAATTTCTATAAAGGCATTGAAACAATCCCTTATTTCCATCAATTCTTTTCCGAAATGAATGGATAAAATATTTTCAAAAAAACATCATTTAAAAGCCTCGAATTTTCGAGGCTTTTATTTTATTACACTATTCAACGGCCAAAATTATTATTGAAAGCGGAGTTGAATCTGCTATATGACTACAATTAGTTTTATTATTACTTTAGATCATTTTTAAATGAATGAGGAGGGTGTATTTTTACTTCAGATTAATTCAATGATCAATGGAGCAATAGGGACTAAGATATATCTGTTGTAATAGGCAGTAAACTAATAGACCGAATGAATAGTATAAAAACTTTTTTTGTTCCTTGTTGATTAAGAATTAAAGAAGAAAATGCAGAATAGCAATTGCAAAAGATTGTAAAACTGCAAAATCGGTTGAAGGCGGGATTTAATAAACCCGCCTTCTTTTTAAATGAATATTACTTGAGCTCCTGACAGTTGTTAGGGGCTCATTTTAAAAATAATAACTCAGTGCGGGCTCTTGTAGCTGTGAATTTTATTCGTAGTTTTAGTCAATCATTTTATACTAAACTATATGCACAGCTTCCTATCATTCATTGTATCCTTTCTACTAACCCCCATTATCTGGATTGTAGCATTGTTCGTAATGGGATTTTTTACAAAGTCGGTTAACAAAAGAAAAATATTTACAGGAGCTGCGTTGGTATTGTTTCTATTATTGAGCAATAACTGGCTATTAATTAAGTATGCAAGATATTGGCAACAAACCAATGCCGTTGAAAATAAAAACACTGTTTACAGCAGCGCTATTTTATTGGGCGGATTTGCAAGTCCGAATGAAAAGGAAGAAGGATATTTTAATGCGTCGGCAGACCGATTTATACAAGCAACCCGACAATATAAACTTGGAAAAATCAGCCATATACTCATCGCTGGAGGCAATGGGAAAAAAGATGTTGCCAATTTTAATGAGGGCGCTTGGGCTAAAAAAGAATTGATCATTATGGGGGTGCCCGACAGTGTCATTATTTTTGAAGACCAGTCTGCTTCTACCTATGACAATGCAATCATGGCAAAAAAATTAGTCGATTCATTCAAGCTAGCACCACCCTACTTGCTAATTACTTCCGCTCATCATATGCGCAGAGCAAGCTTGCTTTTCAAACAAGCAGGCATCCAAACGGATCCACTCCCTTGCAGTTATATTGCAGGCAATGAAAAATACTTGCTCAAAGACATCCTGCCAAGAATTGATGTGTTATCTACTTGGGGGATTTATTTGAAAGAAACAGCTGCCTATTTTATCTATATAATTAAGGGGAAATAAAAGATAATAGTATAATAAAATTCAGAATACCCAACTAGATTTTATTCATTACTTTAGCTACGCATTCAATTCTTAATACATTAAAATATATCCAAATGAACTCAATTAAACATTTTTTGACCATTACTGGCCTGCTGATTTCCTTATCTGTTTCAGCACAAATGTTTGGCGAATCTTCCAAACAAGTATACAAAGCAAATAATTACAAAGAGATATTGAGTACACATCAAAATGTTGCTATTCTTCCATTTAAAGCAACGATTAGTTACAAAAGACTGCCTAAAAACTTCAATGCGGAAGCAAATACTGCAGATGAAAAAAAATTAGGCTTGAGCATGCAAGAAGGGATGTTTACTTATTTACTTCGCAAGAGCGATAAATATAGTGTGCAGTTTCAAGATATCCAGAGAACCAATGCGCTTCTCAAACAAAAAGGAATATTTGATAACCTAGATGAAATATTACCCGATTCTTTGTGCAAAATATTGAATGTAGATGCAGTTATTAAATGTACTTACGCATACGAAAAAACGGGAAGTGAAGCCGGCGCAATCGTTTCGGCCGTGTTAATAGGAAATGGCAAAACAGGTTCTGGAGGATTAACCATGCAGATCAATGATAAAAAACAAGGTGAACTAGTGTGGCGTTTTTATAAAGAAATGAATGAAAGCATCACCAGCAATGCAAACGAAATCATGGATCGGATGATGAGGAAAGTTTCTAGAAATTTCCCCTACGAGAAATAGACTTGTTCAACAAAGTCTTTCGTTAAACTTTAAACCTTAAACCCTTAAACCTTTAAACCTTTTAAACCTTTTAAACTCAAAATCCCGCGAAAGCGGAATGGGTTTTAAAAACTGAACTCCACAAAGCCAACAAATAACCTTAAACTTTAAACCTTAAACTTTTAAACTCAAAATCCCGCTTTCGCGGGATTTTGTTGTATCGGGGAGCAGACTTGAACTGCCGACCTTCGGGTTATGAATCCGATGCTCTAACCAGCTGAGCTACCCCGACAGCTCCTTCAATGAAGGGTTGCAAAAGTATAAAAATTAGTCAACTTAAGAAAAAGAATAAGCCCCTTTTTATTTAACGGCCTATTAGCCATTAATCCTTGGTTTCCAAGGAATTTCGGCTACTTGAAGAAAATGGCTAGCAAATCTAGACAACACAAAAAGATAGTCGCTTAGGCGGTTGAGGTATTTAATTACTAACGGATCTACGAATAATTGTTCTTCTTGCATGTGCACACATATCCTTTCGGCACGCCTACAGATGCATCGTACCACATGAAGCGTAGAAACAGCCTGATGACCACCCGGCAGTATGAAAGATTTCATTGGGGGTAAAGATTCATTCATCTTATCTATTTCCGATTCCAATAGTTCTACATCGGTTTCTTTTAAATCGGGTATTTTCATCAAAGGCTCTTTGTCGGGATCACAAGCAAGAGAAGAGCCAATGGTAAACAAACGATCTTGAATCTCTTTGAGCATTTGATTCGTATGAGCATGCTGTAGCAAATCATTAGCCAGCCCTATATAAGAATTCAACTCATCCACTGTTCCGTAACTTTCAATACGTAAATGACTTTTAGGGACCTTGGTTCCACCAATCAAACTGGTATTTCCTGTATCACCAGTTTTAGTATATATTTTTATTGCCATTGAAATGATTTATCTGTTAAACGTGAAATATAATTAGGAGCACTAACACTCAACTAAGAAAATAGTTTAAGCCGGTTGTAAAATTACTGCAGGATTTGCATTTATTTTATCTGTTTCTACAAGGCCATCTCTCAGTCTTATGATTCGGTGAGCAAAGCTTGAAATATCTTCTTCGTGCGTCACCAATATCACCGTATTCCCTTCGCTGTGTATTTTGCCTAGTATTTCCATGATTTCATGAGATGTTTTTGAATCAAGATTTCCCGTAGGCTCATCAGCCAAAATAATAGATGGATTGTTGATCAGCGCCCGCGCAATTGCTACACGCTGGCATTGTCCACCACTCAGCTCATTGGGCTTATGATGCATGCGGTCATCGAGCTTTACTTTTGTAAGCACGGCTTCTGCACGCTCTATTCTTTCTTTTTTAGATACGCCACTATAAATAAGAGGAAGCGCCACATTTTCTGCTGCCGTTAATCTGGGCAATAAATTAAATTGTTGAAATACAAACCCAATTTCTTTGTTTCTTACCGCTGCCAATTCATCGTCGTGCATGCTGCTTACATCATTTCCGTTCAATACATATTTGCCTGCAGTAGGAGAATCCAGACAACCCAAAATATTCATTAGGGTAGATTTTCCAGAACCACTTGGACCCATCAATGCTACATATTCATTTTTGTTGATGTCCATTGTAATGCCTTTCAATACCTGCAATTCATTCTTACCCAAAAAATAACTCTTACAAATATTTTCTAAATGCAATATTGATGTCATAGTAAACTAAAATCGGTGATCAATAAGGAGTAGCCAATTTTAACCATTGAATCCTCCAATTATACTCTACAAAAATAGCACTTTTGAGCCACCGCTTTTTTGGTATTATTTGAACGGATTGACTCATACCAGCTTGGAAATACTTGTTTTTACACAAAATGAATAAATTATTGATTTTACCCCTCCAACGACTATGGAGATGTAGTATCTTCGTGCTCTTTATTTTTCTCACATGAATGCACCGCAACATACAACCTCTCCCAAAAATACCTTGCCCTCCAATATTGTTATGAGTGGTATTCGTCCTACTGGGATGCTTCATTTAGGCAACTATTTTGGAGCCATACAAAACTATGTGCGCATGCAAGAGGAATATGAATGTTTTTTTATGGTGGCTGATTTGCATTCACTTACCACACACCCCGATACCAGCACGCTTAAAGCAAATGTAAAAAGAGTATTGGCAGAAAATATTGCTTGCGGACTGGATCCAAATAAAGCTACCTTTTATTGCCAAAGTCATATTCATGAAACAGCCGAATTGTATTTGTATCTCAACATGTTGGCGTATAAAGGAGAATTAGAAAAAACAGTTACGTTCAAAGACAAAGCAAGACAACATCCCGAAAATATCAATGCAGGCCTACTCACCTACCCGGTGTTGCAAACAGCCGATATCATCCTCCACAGAGCCAGTTATGTGCCTGTAGGAAAAGACCAAGAACAACATCTTGAAATGGCAAGAAATTTTGTAAACAGATTCAACCATCGTTATGGGGAAGTATTTCCCGAACCGCATGCGTTCAATTATAACCAAGAATTGATAAAAGTACCCGGGTTGGATGGAACAGGCAAAATGAGCAAAAGTGAAAACAATATGTCTACACTTTATTTTGCCGATGACGACGATGCCATCAGAAAAAAAGTAATGAAGGCCAAGACCGACAATGGCCCAACAGAAAAAAACTCTATTAAACCCGATTATATTGAAAATATCTTTATGCTCATGAAATTGGTGTGCAGCGAAGATGTTATCAGTAAATACGAAGCCGATTTTAATAATTGTACCATTCGCTATGGTGAACTCAAAAAACAATTGGCAGAGGATATGGTAAATTTTATGTCCCCTATCCGTCAAAAGGCTACCGATATTTTAGCCAATGATGCCTACCTAACAGAGGTGATGCAAAAAGGGGCACAAAAAGCCCAAGAAAGTGCCCAAAAAACAATGAAAATTGTTCGAGAAGCCATCGGATTGAATTATTTTTAAGAAACTCAAAAAAACGAATTAAGCTGAATGATAATTCAATACATTCGTAGCTAAGTAAAATATCTAATAGGATCATGGCCAAAGCAAAAAAACCAAAACACATTGCCGTTGCAGGAAACATAGGAGCCGGCAAAACGACGCTTACCGAAATGCTAAGCAAGCACTACAAATGGATTCCGCAATTCGAAGATGTTGACCATAACCCCTACCTAAATGATTTTTACGAAGACATGCCTCGCTGGAGTTTTAATCTGCAGATTTTCTTTTTAAACAGCAGACTAAACCAACTACTAGAAATTCAACGTGGTACCGAAACCGTTATACAAGATAGAACGATCTACGAGGATGCCAATATATTTGCGCCCAACTTACACGACATGGGCCTGATGGGCAAAAGAGACTTTGATAACTACTATAAGTTTTTTGAAACATTGAAGTCGATGGTAAAGCCTCCGGATTTATTGATTTATCTTAAAGCATCTGTACCTACCCTTGTAGGACAAATT
>CANFJP010000046.1 GCA_947447485.1 Chitinophagaceae bacterium | reverse complement strand
TTGTTTTCCTATCGGTTACATTGAAAGGAACAGATTCAAATCTTGTAAGCTGATCGCTACTATCTTGTTCTATTATTGGAGGAGGCGTAAAGGCCATTTCCTTATTCTTTTTAACTTTTGTGTTCTTAGTCTGAGAAAAGGAAAGATTTGCACTTAGAAAAAAAATAGCACATATTATAGTAGGTCTAAATATATTACACATGTAAAATTATTTTAAAAAATTACGTTGAGCTACAAATATAATGTCTATAGATTTACTTGCCGATACAAAACTTACTAAAAATATAGTCAAGCTTATCTTCATTGGTCACCTCACCTGTTATATCGCCCAAATGAAATAAACAGGTGCGTATTTCAATGGCTAATAAATCACCTGATATTTTTTGATCTAGTCCGTCTTTAATGGAGACGAGGGACTTTTTAATTTCTAGCAAGGCCTGTAAATGCCTGGCATTGGTAATGATCGTGTTATCGGCATTAATGGTTGCATTCACTGTTTTCTGATATAAAGCATCTTTAAGAAAATCGATGCCTTTATTTTCTCTTGCTGAAATAGATACAAAGGATTGAGTCCCCTCTTCTACTTTCTGTGAAGAAACCACATCCGTTTTATTTGCAATTAATAAATATTGAATCCCTTCCTCTAAAAATAATTTTTCTTGCAGAAGCAAATCAGAAGCAGTAAGCGTGTTTACGTCAAAAATATATAATACAATATCAGCAGAGCGCATTTTTCCATAACTCTTTTCTATGCCAATATTTTCTATAGCATCTTCGCTATTAGATCGAATTCCTGCAGTGTCTATTAATCTAAAAACCACCCCATTAATATTGATTACTTCTTCAATTGTATCTCTTGTAGTACCAGGGATTTCACTTACAATGGCACGTTCTTCATTCATTAAGCAATTTAACAAGGTAGACTTGCCTGCATTAGGCTTGCCAATTATGGCAACGCTCACGCCATTTTTTATTACATTACCTAACTGAAACGAATGTATCAATCGTTCACTCGATAGTTGCATTTGTTCTATGAGCGCATAAAATTTACCTCTGTCCGCAAACTCTACATCTTCTGTTGCGAAATCGAGTTCAAGCTCAATCAAAGCTGCAAACTGAATTAATTGCTCGCGCATCTCTTTTAATTCCAAAGAAAATCCTCCTCTGATATTATGGAGCGCTGTCTTTTGAGAAGCTTTTGAATTGGAGGCGATTAAATCAGCTACCGATTCGGCTTGTGTAAGATCCAACTTGCCGTTTAAAAAAGCCCTTTGGGTAAATTCTCCAGGCTTAGCTAGCCTTGCGCCATATTTAATACAAGTATTAATGATTTGTTCTTGAATAAAAGGACTTCCATGGCAGCTAATTTCTATACTGTCTTCTCCCGTGTAACTTTTGGGACCTTTAAACAATGAAACAACTACCTCATCGATGGATTCGTTGGCATCTTTTAATATTCCTACATGAATAGTACGACTAGATTGTAAAGAGATCTTTTTAGAAGGGAAAAGTTGGTCAATAATTTCAAATGCTTTTTTTCCACTCAATCGAATCACGCCAATTGCAGCCAACCCAGGTGCAGTAGCCAATGCCACAATCGTATCGTCCCATCCATATAATTTCTGATTCATCAAGCAAATTTACTAGATAGTTGGTAGTAGTTACAAAATAAAAATCCTTTTACATTGCTGTAAAAGGATTCAATATATTCAACAGTCGATTTACTCCTGAACAAGCCAGGTAATAGGCTGACGTTTATAAGCGGTTACATTTCTACCATTTTGAATAGCGGGCTTCCATTTACCAGACTTCTTAATAGCCCTTACAGATTCTTGTTCCATTCCATATCCGTGACTTGTTTCAGCGACCACATCACTAACAGAACCATCCTTAGCCACCACAAATCTTACAATTACGGTATAGGTTCCTGCAGCTGCTCCATTTGATCCTGGCACTTCACTGTCTAGATTATTAGTAAGGTATCTTCTCCAAGAAGACTCTCCTCCAGGATACGCCGCATCTACTTCTACCTTGGTAAAGATTTTATTTTCATCATCCCCAGCATCTACTTTGGGCGCATCTTCAATCGGTGCTTGCACAATATCAGACTTAACCGTCTCTGTGCTAATTTTTTGATCCTCTTTAATCTCTTCAATCTTTTCATCAGGCTTTACCTCTTCATCTTTAACGATTTTAGGAGGGGTAAACTTAACTTGATTTACTTGAGGTGGCGGGGGTGGTGTTGGTGGAGGTGGAGGAGGTGGTGGCGGTTCATCCTTTTTGATTTCTGCCATTTGCGTATCCACAACATCTATATCCGTTTTGGTTTTATACTTGTCTAACACATTGGCAAGTACTGTACCAAGGAAAATCAACAAAAGCAAAGCGCCTGTGAAAATTAATGCTTTAGTCAACCTGTTATTGTATGATTTTCTTAATTCATAAGCCCCATAAGTTTTATTCTTACCATCAAAAATGATATCAAGAATATCGGAACTTAAAATTTTATTTACATCCATGTTAATGTCTTTTATTAATTAGATTCTTAATAAGGGCAAATTCCACAATATGCCTAATTATTGAAGTCCATTTGCTTCTTCCGTTTTACTGATAAGCAATTGCTCCGTTGCTGTCATATCTACTTCTGCATAGTGTCCTGGTGGCACATCACAAATACTCATTTCATCAAGAATGTCTATTGCATTCTTAAAAGTAGATTGTTTATCAGATTTTATGATGTACATCAGATCGTCTATATTGGTTTTTTTCTTTTTTTCAACGATTAGATTTCTAATTTCTTTAAAATTAGTACTCTTAAATTGTTCGCTCAATTTGTCTGCTTCCAACTGGCCAAAATAATAATATACCTGGTTGCCTTTTCCTAACAGAATGGTCATTGCTCCAGAATTCTTTACTTTCATTTGCTGCGTTGAATCATCCTTCGGTTCATTCATATTCATGGCCGTTGATTGGCTCATGGTAGTGGTGAATACGAAGAATGTAATCAGCAAAAAACCCAAATCAACCATCGGTGTTAGATCCACTCTGGTTGATAGCTTTTTACTTTTTTTAACACCGGGTCCTTTCTTATGGCCGCCACCCGACGAAGTATCCATTTCTGCCATATCAGTAGTTTTTTATTTAATGTGATTAATTGGCCTTCCCTTTATTATACAATTCAGAGCCCACTGGAACAGCTTCCCCACTAGTTACAATTCTGAATTTATAAATTTCATTTTTCTTAAAGGCCTGTTTGATGTTTTTGAATGTTGGATACAAGGTTTCATTGTCTCCTTTCACTAACAACATTTCCTGAAGCTTTCTTTGATCTATTCCTACGTAAGCTTTTAATACGCCTTGAATCCAATCAACCATTTCATTATTTGTGCTATCTGTTGGGATACCTGGCATTTTATTAGCAGGTATCTCTTCTGATGACGCCAATGAAGCTTTGATTTGATTAAATGGAAGACCTATGAAAGGCGCTTTGGTCCATTTTGCCAATTCCGCCTGACTCAAGTTGAGCCCTTTTGCGATGTTGATATTATTTAAAATATCAGCTTTTTTGGTGTCATCCCCTAGCATTATGAAAGCCTTGCCATCTTTGGTAAGGGTAATTAAAATAGATTTATCAGGAGCTGCTTTTGCAGAAATGGATGCCGGAGGTGTAACAGTAAGTACTTCCGGTGGTTTTTGCTTTGTTGCCAGGATAAAAAAAGACAATAACAGAAAAGCAACGTCACACATCGCTGTCATGTCGATGGTGGTGCTTTTGCGTGGTATTTTAACTTTTGGCATACTGAATTGATTTTATGAATTTACTTTAGATGCATTAATTAATTACTTCCATACATTATTTGTATTGAGAAGCAAAAGATTGAGTTAAAGTAAACCCTGATTCATCAATACCATACGTGATGCCATCTATTTTAGTAGTGAAAATATTATAGAATATGATAGCAAAAGCTGAGGTGCCAATACCTAATGCAGTATTATATAGTGCTTCGGAAATACCTACTGACAATTTACTTGCAGCAGCACCGCCACCACTATCTTCTCCCAGTGCAGAGAAAGAACGAATCATACCCAATACTGTTCCTAATAGTCCCATTAAAGTAGCAATTGAAGCAATCGTTGATAAAAACACAAGGTTCTTTTCAAGCATAGGTAATTCAAGAGAGGTAGCTTCTTCAACTTCCTTTTGTATTGCCATTACCTTTTGCTCTGTACTCAATTGAGTATTGTTAGTCATTTCTTTATAACGATGCAATCCTGCTTTCATTACATTTCCTACAGACCCTTTTTGTTTATCACACTCAGCAAGAGCAGCGTCTACATTTTTATTAGCAAGATGATATTGTACTTTACGAACGAAATCTGCATTATTACCGGTTCCGTTTGCTTTTGCAATAGTTAAAAATCTTTCAACAACAAATGTGATCATTGTTAAGAATGTTCCAATAAGAATAGGTACAATGATACCTCCCAAATACATTTTACTTAATGCTGTTTTAGGAGCTTCTCTTTCTGGCCAAAAACCGCCATTATCGCCACCTACTGTGAAATTAGAGCCTGCGCCCAAAATAAATCTCCAGATAATGTAGCCCGCCAACAAGCACACTACAGGTGCCAATAAAGAAATAAGATTAGAGGATTTGTTTACCTGTACTGATGAAGCTGATTTTGCAGTTTTACTTAGATCTGCCATAACAATCTGATTTTAGTTGGTTAAAATTTAATTTCTATTTAATAAATCGTGTCCCATTACAATAAAACAATGGATATAAAACAATGTTTTTTGAACGTGACACACAAGTTAATAAATTAATTGAAAACGCCAACTCCCAAAAGTTAATTTTTCATTCTTTTTATGTACAAAAAATGTTGAAAAATAGAAGATTATGTAAATTTTATTCGTAGCGAAGCGCTACAATAGGATCCAGTTTGGCTGCTTTGTAAGCGGGGTAAAGTCCTGCGGCCAAGCCTACTATGAAGCATACCAATACGCCCAAAATAACCCATCCCCAAGGAATAACAAAGCCTGTATGAAGCAGCACTGCTACTACATTTCCTAGTAAAATGCCGGCTATAATTCCTGCCACAGCACCCATTAAGCTGATGAGAATTGATTCGAATAAAAACTGGGACCGAACATCCTTTCTAGTGCACCCAAGAGCTTTGGCAAGCCCTATTTCCTTGGTACGTTCATTCACTGCAACAAGCATAATGTTCATTAGGCCAATAGCCGCACCAATAAGGGTAATGAAGGCGATTCCAATCGTTCCTTTTTCAAGAAAACCCAAATTCTTAAGCAGACTTTCTGCTATGCTATCACTCTTGTCTATGTAGAAATTGTCTGCTTCTTTTGTTTCGAGTTTTCGAATAGGCCTAAAGATTCCTGTTGCCTCTCCGGTTGCCACATCAATCATTTTTAAATCGGCTACTTGCACTGCAATAACAAAACTATTCCCTGTAGATGCGAAAACCCTGCGAACATTATTAACGGAGGTGACTATTATTTTACTGGTATTAAAAAAGGCACTTGATCCCTTATCAGCCAATACTCCAATAACCCTATAAGGGATATGATCCACATTCACCACAGCATCAATTGCAGTGGCTTTATTTACAGGAAATAACTTCTGCGCAACGGCACTTCCTACCATACAAACATTGATGCCAGATTCAACTTCTGTCTTTGAAAAATTTCTTCCATAATCAATATTGTACCCATTCAGCTCAAGGTAATTTTCATCTCCGCCAAAAACATTTACCTCAGGATTGGTTTTAGCAAACCCTGTATTTACCACAATAGCCGCAGGCCCTCGCAAGGCAACACTCACCTTAGCATCAGGAAAAGAAAAACGCTCTTTGAACATTTTCGCTTCTTCATAACTGATGGGCAATCCGGTACTTGCGTTTTTTTCTTTCAGCATTTTTTTATTCGACTTAACTGTATTATTTCTTCTACCACCTCCGCCTCTTCCAAAATTGAAGCTCTTTTCTTTATAGCGGATACTAAAAGCGTTGGAGCCCATGGTAGAAAAACTATTCACCAAGCTATTGCTTGCAGCTTGAATTGCTGTAATAATGAGGATAAGTGCAAAAATTCCTAATGCAATGATTATAACGGTAATACTTGTCCGTAATTTATTACCTTTTATATTTTTCCAAGAAAGTGCGAGCGAATCCTTGTATGTCATTGCATGTAAATTAATACAAAGATAAAGAACAGATTGTCTTATTAAAGAAGCGATTTATGAACGGTAAACTATCAGCGATACATCCATCCAATTATTATCTCAGGATAAATACCTATGATAATAATCAGAAACATAGTCATTAATAGGATTAATTTGAAAAAACCGGAGGGTTTGTTGGATTGAAAAATGACATTGGTTGCTTCTTTAAAATACATCGCCTGGATAATTCTAAAATAATAATAGGCGCTGATGGCGGCAAATAAAACTGCTACTATAACAATCCAAAATTGCTTTCCATTCTCCACTGCTGCCATGAGCATGAAGAATTTGCTTTGAAACCCTGCCGTTAAAGGTACTCCCGTAAGTGAAAGTAAAAAAACAGTCGCGGCAAAGGCTACCATTGGCTGCTCTTTTGCAAGACCATTAAATCCGTCGATTGTGTAATCTTCCATTTTTATTAAAATGGCGAAAAAGCCAATTGTGGCTAAGCTATAAGCAGCAGCATACAATAGTATCCCTTCTTTGGCCTTGTCGTTAAGTGCAAACAATGCTAGCAGCATAAATCCTGCCTGAGCAATACTGGAATATGCCAACATACGTTTCACACTTTGCTGAAACACCGCCGTGATGTTTCCAATCAGCAATGTTGCAATAGTTATAAATACTATTAACAGCTGCCATTGGTCATGAATAAGACCAAAGGCATTTTGAAACAATCGTATAAATGCAAAGAATCCTCCCACTTTTACAATCGTACTCATAAAAGAGGTAAAGACAGTGGGCGCTCCATCATACACATCTGGAGTCCAAAAATGAAAAGGCGCTGCCGAGACTTTGAATGAAAGAGATATAAGTAAAAAAACCAACCCAATAGCAATCATTACTGGCATTTTACCCAGACCCAACTGAAGATTGTCAATGAAAAAACTTGCATTGGGAGTGCCGCCATAAATAAACGCAATTCCCATCAACATAATGCCGGTAGAGAATGCGCCCATTAAGAAATATTTCAACGCCGCTTCATTGCTTTTTAAATTACGTTTATCGCTGCCTGTTAAAATATACAGAGGAATCGAAATGATTTCAATGCCAATAAACAACAGTAGTAAAGTATTAAAAGTAGCCGCCAATGAAATCCCACACAAAACGAAAAATATCAAAGCGAAATATTCAGATACATGGGGGCCTACTTTCTCAATGTCTGATGCGCTGAGTAAAAAGTAAATCAATGTGCAAGCCAATACGATTGCAATGAAAGTCAAATTGAAGTTATCTATACGAATCATATTGTGCACATTGATAGAAAAAAGAGATTTCTTAGAAATCAATTCATTCAAATGCGCCACAAAAATGACTACCAATCCGGTAACAGCAAGATATTTTGGAACAAGTTTATTCTTTATAAACACTCCACCCAACATCATTACCACTCCCCAAATTGCAGATAAAATAATTGCATTCATAATATAATTCTAAAATATTAAATAAAAATAACCGCCTATTTGAAACTTGTTAAAAGATAGGTTGCAGATGCTTTTGTTAAATCAATTATCGGCTGAGGGTACACCCCAATAAAAAATATTAAACAAACAATCATTATCAACGCCAATCTTTCATTCCAAGAAATATCTTTTACCATTGAAGTGACTGTATTTGTATTACCGTAAAATATTTTTTGAATCATATTAAGCGTATACACTGCAGAAAGTATTACTCCTACACTGGCCGCAACAGCATACCAGATTTTAGCTTTGTATAAACCAGTTAGCATCATAAATTCTCCAGGAAATGCATTGGTAAGTGGCAAGGCTATGTTAGCCAATGCAACAATGACTAACAAAATAGTTAACGTAGGTGCTTTTTGAGCAAGCCCCCCCATTTCTGAAATATTTTTGATGCCCGTTTGTCTTTCTATTAGTTCAATAACAATCCACAATCCAATAATGTTAATGCCATGGTTAAACATCTGAAGCATGACACCCTGAACACTGATTTGATTCATTGCAAAAATAGCGGCGCACATTAATCCTATATGAGCAATAGACGAATAAGCTACCAATCTTTTTACATTATCCTGCACCATCGCAATACAACTTGCATAAATAACTCCAATGATTGATAATATGATTACAATACTTTTATACTGCTGTACAGCCAATGGTAGAACAGGTATCAACCAACGAATGACGCCAAACAATCCCATTTTAACCATGATGCCACTCATCACCATTGTAACAGGTGTAGGAGATTGATCATATACATCGGGCTGCCAAGTATGAAAAGGGAAGATGGGCATTTTGATTGCAAATGCAACGAAGAAGAGTACAAACAGCCATTGTTGCTCCCCTGCAGACAACATTACATGATAGAAAGAAGCCAAAGAAAATGAATGTGTTGCTACGGTGCCATCTTCAAAAACTCTTGCATCTGTATGAAGATATACATAGATAATTCCTACCAACATGAGCAAGGATCCAACAAAAGTATACACAAAGAATTTGAAGGTAGATTGAATCCTTCTTTCACCGCCCCATATACTGCAAAGAAAATAAACGGGTATCAAGGCAAGCTCCCAGAAAAAATAAAAAGTAAGCGCATCAAACGCACAGAAAACACCCATTAAGCCAGCCTGACTCAATAACATTAATCCATAAAAAGTAGCCGTGCTTTTAAATTTGTTTTTATAAGTCGCAATGAAAATCAAAGGAAAGGAAACGGCCGTTAACCCTGTTAGCATTCTACCCATTCCATCAAGGCCAACATAATAGCTTGCACCTAAATATTTAAGCCATATATAATTAGCGTTATTGTATGTAAGATATTTTGTATTATCAGCGTAAAATAGGCTAGCAATAGAAACACCTAGCACCGCCAAAGAAGAAATAAGCGCAATTGCTTTCGGATTTTTTTCACCCTTTGTAAAAAAAACAATGAAGCCTGCAAAAAGAGGTAATAAAATTAATAATTCTGGAAATGTAATATAACTGCCCAATGTGTATTGTTTTATAAAAATAATTGTATAATAAATAAGAGTAGCATCCCGATCACCATCAATAAAACATATGCTCCAACCTGCCCACTTTGAAGCCATCGCATTTGTCGGCTTCCATAATTCACTGCTTTGCCCACCCCATTCACCATGCCATCAATTCCCTTTCTTTCAATGATGTTATTAAAAAACAAAGCAATTTTTCTCAAAGGATTTGTAACAACAGCTTCATACAACTCATCAACATACCATTTGTTTTCAAGTATTTTAGCCAACCCTTTCGATTCTCCTTCTGATTGATAGTTTTTAAAAGTTACCCATGCGAAAAATATAGAAATCAACACCAATAAAGTAGACAGTCCCATCAACAAATATTCTGTGTTATGAGAAAGCGACATTTCTTCTGAACGAACAACAGGAGATAGAAAGGCGGCTAATTCATGATGTCCGCCCAATACTTCGGGAATACCTATATACCCTCCTATGATGCTCAATATTGCTAACACAATCAAAGGCAATGTCATTGCAGCAGGACTTTCATGTAAATGATGTTCTTGATCATGGCTGCCACGAAACTTTCCCGTAAACGTGATGATGTATAATCGAAACATATAGAAAGCAGTTAGCAATGCTGTAAACAACGCAATGGAATAAAAAACAACTCCATGATTGAATGCGCCGGCAAGTATTTCGTCTTTTGAGAAAAATCCTGAAAAGCCTGGAATGCCTGCTATCGCTAAACAACCAATAAAAAAAGTAATGCTGGTTATTTTCATGTGTTTATGAAGACCTCCCATTTTTCTAATGTCTTGTTCGCCTCCCATTGCATGAATCACACTACCACTTCCTAAAAACATTAAGGCTTTAAAAAAAGCATGCGTCAACACGTGAAAAACTGCTGCAACATAATTCCCAGTGCCCAATGCCAAAAACATAAATCCAAGTTGACTTACGGTAGAGTATGCTAATATTTTTTTAATATCATTTTGTTTGATAGCAATAGAAGCAGCTAACAAAGCAGTTGCCAAACCAATCACAGAAATAATGGCTTGTGTTTGATGAGCCAATGAGAACAAAGCATTGCTTCGAGCAATCATGTAAATGCCGGCAGTCACCATGGTTGCAGCATGTATCAAAGCACTCACAGGAGTGGGACCCGCCATTGCGTCTGGCAACCAAGTATACAAAGGAATTTGAGCGCTCTTACCAGTGGCGCCCACAAACATCAATAAAGTAATGCCTGTGATATCAAAAGAAGATAATTTACTTAGACTTGCTACACTAAACACTTCATCATATTGAACGGTACCAATTTTAGCAATTAGCCAAAATAAAGCAAGCAAAAAACCCACATCACCAATTCTATTCATGATAAAGGCTTTCTTTGCTGCATCAGTAAAGCCATTGTTTTTATACCAGTATCCAATTAATAAATAAGAGCAAAGACCAACACCCTCCCATCCAATAAACATAATCAAATAATTCCCTCCCATTACCAACAACAACATAGAGAATATAAAGAGATTGAGGTATGCGAAATATTTTGCAAAATCTTTTCCCTCTTCTTCATGCATATATGCGGTTGAATACACATGGATTAAAAAACCTACGCCAGTAATGATTAAAAGAAACAGAGAAGATAATTGATCGATTTTAAAATCGACTCCGATAGTAAGAATGTCTTGCAGATGGATGAAATTAAAATAATGCAGATCCATCACATTGCCTGCTTTTACTTGCATAAAAACAAGCAAACTCAATACAAAGGACCCCAACACCACTCCGCTGCCAATAAAGCCTGTTACGGTTTTTGATAAAAAATTTCTACCCAGACCATTGATTACAAAACCAATGAGCGGAAGAATAGGTATTAACCAAACTATCTGAAAAATATTATTCATAAGCAAGAGAAGTAAAACAACTTATTGTTTCACTTTATATTTTTAGTTTTTTAACCTGTTTAAAAAATTAACATCTACCGAGTGAATGTTTCTATACATCATTACAATGATGGCCAGCCCAACACTTACTTCAGCTGCTGCCACTACCATAATAAAGAAAACGAATATCTGCGCATCACTGGCATAAGTGGGGAGTGCTTTTACCGCCGGACTAGCCGCATGCATTTTAGAAAAAGCTACTAACAATAAATTCACTGCATTCAACATTAATTCAACACACATGAAAATAATTATAGCATTTCTACGCACCAACACACCTACAATTCCAATTGTAAATAATGTTAGAGACAAAGCGATGTATACCTGTATATCCATAATAATTTATTTCTCTATTAATCCTTTTTTCCAATAATAACGGCACCAATCATGGCGCTTAAAAACAATACGCTGCTTATTTCAAAGGGCAATATGTAATTTTTAAACAACGTCATGCCCAATACTTTAATGAGCCCAGCATCTCCCGTTTTCATTTGAACAACCTGCTCAACATCTATTCTCATGATGGCAGAAATCAACACCAATAATAACGCGCCCCCTGCAAGCACGCCAATTAATTGAAGTCTGTAGTTTTTAATGGGTTCTGTTTCGGCGTTTAAATTCATCAGCATCACCACAAATAAAAACAACACCATAATGGCCCCGGCGTACACAATGATATTAACCACGGCAAGGAATTGAGCATTCAATAAAATATAATGGCCGGAAATCGAAAAGAAAACTACTATTAGCCACAATACACTATGTACGGGGCTTTTGCTAGTAATCATCATGATAGCACTGCCAACAGCAATGAATGACAATAAAAAAAAGGCAAGTGTTGTAATGTTCATTCTATAAAATTATCTAATTAACCGATTCTTTTTTGGGTCTATTTCCCAATGCTTTCGAATAAGCTTCAGGATTTTCTTTTGGATGCGGAATCAGCAAATCATTTTTGTCGTATATAAATTGTTTTCTTTGATAATCTGCTGGTGTAAAAGTTTCACTTAAATAAATAGCATCCTTTGGACAAGCCTCTTCACACAATCCACAAAAAATACAGCGCAACATATTGATTTCATATTTAGCGGCATACTTTTCTTCTCTATATAAATGCTCTTCTCCTGCTTGTCTTTCAGCCGCCTCCATAGTAATAGCTTCAGCCGGACAAGCAACAGCACACAATCCGCAAGCGGTACAATTCTCACGCCCCTCTTCGTCTCTATTCAAAATTTGCAACCCTCTAAAAACCGGACTAAAAGGACGCTTTTGTTCAGGATAATTGATGGTAGGTTTCTTTTTAAAGATGTGACTAAAGGTAATCATCATCCCTTTTATTATACCGGGCAAATACATGCGCTCCAACAAACTCATTGGTTTGCGATCTACTGCTTTTACTCTGTTTGTTAATGCTTGCATACTTATATAACGATTTGCAAAAATAATGTTTTAAAATACCCTAATCATTTATGAAAATACAAAATGACGCCTCCCGTTGCTAACATATTAAATAATGCCAATGGAATTAAAATCCTCCATCCAAGATGCATCAATTGATCATACCTAAATCTTGGAATCGTCCATCGTACCCACATAAAAAAGAATAAAAACATCACTACTTTTCCCATCAGTGCAGCAATGCCAATAAGGGCTGCCATATTGGGCGAGAATGAAGCTTCGTTAACAAACGGCATATCATATCCACCAAAAAATAAAGTAGCCATGATTACACTGCTGATAAACATGTTGATATATTCTGAAAATAAATAAAATCCCAATTTCATTGATGAATACTCTGTATGATATCCTCCAATTAATTCATTCTCTGCTTCAGGAAGATCAAAAGGCGTTCTGTTGCACTCTGCAAATGCACAAATTAGAAAAATAAGAAAGCCTAATGGCTGATAAATAATATTCCAATGCCCCGCTTGCTGCTGAAGCACCATTTCTTTTAGGCTAAGCGATCCCGTGATCATTAACAATGCAATCAGCGAAATTCCCATTGCTAATTCATAACTGATGATTTGAGAAGCAGCTCTAAGCCCTCCTAATAAAGAAAATTTATTATTGCTTGCCCAAGAACCAATCATGATTCCGTATACCCCTAAGCTTACTACACCAAATACATACAAGATTCCAATATTAATATCGGCAATTTGAAGACTGATGTCTCTTCCAAAAAAATGCACTTTGTCGCCCCAAGGTATTACAGCACTGGTCATCACAGCGGTAAGCATTGCCAAGGCTGGACCTAAAATAAACAATGCTTTGGAGGAAAAATTAGGAATAATCTCTTCTTTGAAAAACAACTTAATTCCATCTGCTAAGGGTTGCAACAATCCAAATGGACCAGCCCTATTCGGACCTCTTCTATCTTGTAAAATAGCAGCCACTTTTCTTTCAGCGAAAGTTGCATACATAGCAATGACCAATGAGGCAGACACCACTACTACAATTAGAATTAATTTTTCTATAATAAAGGCAAGGTCGATTGTTAGAAACATTTTTATTTTTTTTCCGCTGTTTGCAGCGTCTTTTAAAACTTATTTATTAAAATCATTACCGTTTGCTGGTCGATCAATTTCGCTCAAATGTATCGTTGGATTATTAACCCCGCTCACACTATGTATATCCATTAGTAATTTAGGCTCTACGCCATGCATCACTTTTTTAATGGTTTCTTTCGGAGTCTCCAATGTTTTATATTTATTGGCTCCAATAACAGAATGCCTGCTAATGCTTGTTAACCCTTCGATTGTCCACTTGGCTGTTTCCTTTGTTTCAAAACGGCAGGAATTACAGATCCATCCGGGCTTGCCATCAAAATTTTGTACTTCGCCCCATTGATCCTTGCGTGCAGTTACGCGAAATACTTCATCCCCTCTTAACCAAAGGGTTGCTTTCCCACAACATCCTGGCGTTTCACAATTTCTATGTGCATCTACTGGCTTAGTAAACCAAACCCTATTTTTAAAACGGAATGTTTTGTCAGTTAATGCACCTACCGGACAGACGTCAATCATATTGCCACTGAAATCATTGTCAATTGCTTTTGATATATAGGTTGATATCGCAGCATGATCTCCTCTATCC
>CANFJP010000045.1 GCA_947447485.1 Chitinophagaceae bacterium | reverse complement strand
CTTCTAGTCCGCCAAAGGTGATTTTAGGGTTGCTGGGAGTAAAAAACCATACAGACCCCGAACGCAACATATAATAAACCCAAAAGGGCGCCAATGGTGCATAAATGAGATTAAATGGCCAGGCCTCCCAATGAGTGAATGTTTTGATGATCTTTTTCAATGAATCGATTATTTTTCAAAATTAAAGGCAATCAAACAAACATCAATCATTATTTCTTATTTACTTTGTTGTAATAAAATTATTTAAAGATGCATGTACCTACCATGGCAGAATTTTTGGCAAGTGGAGAGCAACCTGAAGTATTGTTCTGGGTTGGCTGTGCTGGGAGTTTTGATCAAAGAGCTCAAAAAATTACCAAAGCATTTGTAACCATTTTAGATAAAGTTGGAATTAAATATGCCATTCTTGGAAAAGAAGAGCAGTGTACCGGAGATCCTGCTAGACGTGCTGGAAATGAGTTTATGTTTCAAATGATGGCCTATCAAAATATTCAGATTTTAAATGGCTACAACATCAAAAAAATAGTAACGGCTTGTCCGCATTGTTTTAATGTTATAAAAAATGAATACCCTATCCTGGGAGGAAATTATGAAGTAATTCATCATGCTACTTTTCTTCAACAATTGATTGACGAAGGGAAAATAAAAATGAATGAAAGTGGTAGTTTTAAAGGAAAAAAAATTACTTACCACGACAGTTGTTATTTAGGTAGAGCAAACAACATTTACGAAGCACCTAGAAAAGTATTAGAAGCAATGGACGTTGCATTAGTGGAGATGAAACGCTGTCGTAGCAATGGTCTTTGTTGCGGTGCAGGTGGTGCACAAATGTTTAAAGAAGAAGAAAAAGGCGATAGCAGAATAAATATCGAGCGAAGTAATGAAGCGCTTGCAACAGGAGCTAGCATCATTGCAGCAGCTTGTCCATTTTGCAACACCATGCTAACCGATGGCGTTAAAAGCAGCGAAAAAGAAGCCGAAGTAGAAGTGCTTGACATTGCTGAATTGGTTGCAGCCGCATTACAATAAGTATTCAAATAAAAATATTAATGGACTTACAATTACAAGAACATCTTCCTGCTGATTTTCATCCTCAATCAAGAGTATGGATTTATCAATCCAGTAGAATGTTTTTATTAAGTGAAGTGTTTCAAATTGAAACCATGTTAGCTGATTTTGTAAGCAAATGGAATAGTCATGGGGATCCAGTTAAAGGGTATGCAAATCTTTTTTTTGGAACTTTTATCGTATTGATGGCAGACGAATCTGCTACAGGAGTAAGCGGATGCAGCACAGATAGTTCTGTTAGAGTAATAAAAGAAATAGAGAGAAAATTCGAGGTGACACTATTCAATCGGCAATCACTGGCATTTGTCATCAAAAACGCTGTACAGCAAATTCCCCTCTCTCAGGTAGATTATGCATTAGAGAACAATTTCATTCAACCGGATACCCTCTATTTTAATAACACGGTTTTATCAAAAAAAGAATTAGAAGAAAACTGGATGATCCCATTGAAAAATAGCTGGCTTAAGACACATTTAAATTTGTAATACTTCCTATAAGCAATTGATTGCTAGAATTATAGTTCATATTTGCCCTCCATCATTTTCTCTGTCATCCTGTCACATGTAGCGCCTTTTGTCTTATCTTTGCAACTGAAAATAATTCGTTTTAGATGCAGGAATTGATGTTAGATAAAGTTCATGATGAATCAAGACAAGGCGAAGCCTTTGCTGCAAATATTACCAATAGTAAACAATTCAATAAGCATTTTTACATTGAGAGCTATGGGTGTGCAATGAACTTTGCCGACAGTGAAGTAGTTGCGTCTATTTTACAGGACGGAAACATTGGAGCAACAACAGATATCGAAAAAGCAGACCTTATTCTCATTAACACTTGTTCAATAAGAGAAAAGGCAGAAGAAAGAATAAGAAAAAGACTCACCGAATTTCGTAGACTAAAAAAACAACACCCCTCTCTTATTATTGGTATTCTTGGCTGCATGGCTGAAAGACTGAAAGAAAACCTGCTAGAAGAAGAGAAATTAGTTGACATCGTTGTTGGGCCTGATGCATATAGAAGCTTGCCTCAATTAATAGAAGAAGCCACTACTGGTCAAAAAGCCGTGAATGTGTTGCTTAGTAGAGATGAAACATATGCAGACATCTCTCCCATTCGTTTGAATAGCAATGGCATCAATGCCTTTGTGAGTATTATGCGGGGCTGCAATAATATGTGTTCGTTTTGCGTAGTACCATTTACTAGAGGAAGAGAAAGAAGCAGAAGCGCTGAAAGCATTATTGCAGAATGCGAAACTTTATTTAAAGAGGGCTATAGAGAAGTTACCTTACTTGGACAAAATGTAGATAGTTATCATTGGATAAATGACAACACAAACGATGTTGTCAATTTTGCTCAGCTACTTGAAAAAGTTGCCATCATTTCTCCGTTGCTAAGAGTTAGATTTTCAACTTCTCATCCAAAAGACATTACAGATGAAGTGTTGTTTACAATAAAAAAATATGATAATATCTGCAACTATATTCATCTGCCTGTTCAAAGCGGAAGTTCTAGAGTGTTACAGATGATGAATAGAACTTATAGCAGGGAATGGT
The DNA here is from genome assembly GCA_947447485.1 of Chitinophagaceae bacterium. Classification (GTDB taxonomy): domain Bacteria; phylum Bacteroidota; class Bacteroidia; order Chitinophagales; family Chitinophagaceae; genus Ferruginibacter. The sequence continues at coordinate 12,191 of CANFJP010000045.1, read as the reverse complement.
ACATTGCAAAAGTAAATCGCATCAGAGAAATCTTGCCCGATTGCGGACTTTCTACCGATATGATTACTGGCTTTTGTACTGAAACAGAAGAAGAACATCAGGAATCTCTTAGCTTGATGGAATATTGCCAATACGATCTTGCCTATATGTACTTTTATTCCGAAAGACCTGGAACACTTGCTGCCAGAAGATTTACAGACGACATTCCTTTAGACGTTAAGAAACGTCGATTACAAGAAATGGTTGACTTATACCGCATTCACTCTTTACAAAGCATGCAAAGAGATGTTGGCAAAACATACAAAGTTCTTATTGAAGGAGTCTCAAAAAAAAACGAAGAAGAACTTCATGGAAGAAACGACCAAAACAAAGTGGTGGTATTTCCAAAAATGAATTTTAAAAAAGGAGAATACGTAACTGTTAAAATAAATGCTTGCACTGCAGGTACCCTTATTGGAACAGCCATCATATAATTATAATTATGGATCAACAATCAATCAAGAACAGATTTGGAATCATTGGCAATGCCCCTGCACTTAACCATGCATTGAATGTTGCAGTGCAAGTTGCCAACACAGATTTAAGTGTGTTAATCAATGGAGAAAGCGGTGTGGGTAAAGAAGTTTTTTCTCAGATCATACATTCTTTATCGGCCAGAAAACACAATCCCTTTATTGCAGTAAACTGTGGCGCCATTCCAGAAGGCACCATTGATTCAGAATTGTTTGGTCATGAAAAAGGCTCATTTACTGGAGCAGTGGATAGCCGCAAAGGATATTTTGAAACTGTCAATGGCGGCACTATTTTCTTAGATGAAATTGGCGAAATGCCTCTTGGTACGCAAGCTAGATTATTGCGTGTTTTAGAAGCGGGAGAATACATTCGTGTAGGTAGTAGCAAAGTACAAAAAACAGATGTAAGAGTCATTGCTGCATCAAATAAAGACTTATTAGAATATACCAACAAAGGAAAGTTTAGAGAAGATTTATACTACAGACTTAATACCGTTCCTATTAGAGTACCTGCGTTGCGGGATAGAAAAGAAGACATCCTTTTATTATTTAGAAAATTTGCAACAGACTTTGCTGATAGATACAAATCTCCTTCCATTCAATTGAATGACGAGGCAAAAAACATATTGATCAACTATCAATGGCCAGGAAATGTAAGAGAACTTAAAAATATTGCAGAACAAATATCTGTATTAAGCAAAGACAAAAGCATTAATGGCGAGCAGTTGAAATCATTTTTACCCGAACACAATAACACCAGACTTCCTGCAATCAGCGGAGGGCCTGGCGCAGTTAGTCAAGCTGAATTTGCAAACGAAAGAGAGATTTTATATAAACTCTTTTTTGATATGAAAAAGGATGTGAATGAATTGAAAAAGATGTTCTATGATCTTGTTCAAAATCCCTCCATGGGACAACACATGCCTGTATACACACATGACGGAGGAAATGTAACATCCATTAAAGAAATCAATCCCACGATCAATACCAATACTTTTTCAAATGCTACTCCCTCAGTTATTTTAAGAAACGATCAGCACAACAACATTCAGCAACATGAAGACATAGAAGAATCATTGAGCATTGTTGATAAAGAAAAAGAATTGATCATAAAAGCGCTTAAAAAACATAGAGGAAAAAGAAGAGATGCTTCTGTTGATCTTGGCATTAGCGAAAGAACACTCTATAGAAAATTGAAGGAATACGATATTGAACATTTATAGAAATAAAAAACATGATAACAAGAAAAATTAATAATAGAAAAATATACACGTATCTAATTGCATTTGCATTGGTTAGTTTTTTTAATTTTGCAACTTGCAAATACTCATTCAAAGACACTTCCCCTATTCCTACAGAAGTGAAAACATTCAGAGTGAATTATCTTGAAAACAAAGCGCAATATGTTAATACGCAATTGAGCCCACAGCTAACAGAAAAATTAAAACAAAAAATAATCAACACTACCCGACTTCAACAGAGTAATAGCGATGAGGCTCATTACGATATCAGTGGGTACGTTTCTCAATATTACACCAGCACCATCAGCATTGCTGGCGTCAATTCAACGGGAAATAGATTAACAGTAGGTTTTCATTTGTCATTCAAGAATAACCTTGATGAGAAAAAAAACTTTGAAGCAGATTTAATGAGAACATTCGATTTTGATGCAAATCAAAGTTTGTCTCAAGCAGAATCAAATCTAAACAGCGATATCGTTAAAAATATTGTGGATGAGATTTTTAATAAAATATTTTCAAACTGGTAAAAAAATATTACCTTTTTAGCTTTATTATATGCCACATCAAGATTTATTTAAAACCATTTTTCAGAAAACAAATCTTCAGCAAGAGGATTATTCATCCCTATTGGATGAATCAAAAAAATATCCCTACTTCAGCATTCCTTATTATTTTCTTTTAAAAAATATCGATCAAAAAAACAACGACTACGCAACCATAGCAGGGAAAACTGCAATGCATTTCAATAATCCCTATCTTCTTCATCTCAGACTAAATGAAACTAAAAAAAATGAGCCGGTAAAAGAAGAGAAGAAATTTAATAGTGAAACAACCGAACAGGAGCTTATATTCGAACCTTTATATACTTCAGATTATTTTGCCTCACAAGGAATAAAACTTAGCGAAGAGCAACAATCTGCTGACAAGCTGGGCAAACAACTTAAAAGCTTCACTGAATGGCTCAAAACCATGAAGAAGACCAATGGAAGCAAACTGCCAGAACATTCAGAAACAGAAGATCTTTCTATCCAAAACTTAGCTGAAAAAAGCAATAAAGAGGCCAATGTAGTGACTGAATCAATGGCAGAAGTGTATATTCAGCATGGAAAAACCCAAAAAGCCATTGAAATTTACCGAAAATTAAGTTTGCAAAATCCTTCTAAAAATACTTACTTTGCAGAGAAAATTGAATCTATAAAAGTCAAATAATATGTTAGCATTATTCGGAATTTTAATCATTGTAGCATCTTTAATACTAGGACTGATTGTATTAATACAAAACCCCAAAGGAGGCGGCCTTTCAGGTACTTTTGGAGGATTTAGCAACCAATTAATGGGCGTGAAGCAAACAACAGATGTACTTGAAAAAGGAACCTGGATATTTGCTGCTATTGTAGGTATTCTTTGTTTGGTTTCACCCGCTTTTGTTCCAAAAGAAGGAGCAACGAAAGGCGATGATCTTATCAAGGAAATCTCTACTACACCACAACAAAAAGCAGCTATGCCTGCCAATACTACCACCCTTCCTGGCGCCAATACAAACGCCTCAGATAGCGGAAAATAGTAATATTCTTTGTTAAAAATATTCTGCCCCGCAATCATTAGCGGGGTTTTTTATTTTACTTTGTTAATCAACTCTATTATCTAAAATAGCATGAAAAAAGTTTTTTTAATAGCCCTGAGTATTGGATTGCTTTTAACAACATACACAGGATGGATATTGCTTGGACCAACAGTATCTGCTCCTGAAAAAAAATATCTATATATTAAAACGGGAAGCACCTTTGAAGATGTTCGGCTATTATTAATCGAAAAAAAAATAATCAAAGACGCCTTTTATTTTACTCAACTATCACGATTCTCTAAATACAACAAAAATATTAAGCCAGGCAAATACAAGATTGAAAACAATAGCAGTCTTTTTCAATTAGTAAGATTATTGCGATCAGGCAAACAAAGCGCCGCGAGATTAGTGATCAATAAGCTTAGAACAAAAGAAGATCTTGCCTCTAAGCTAGCCGCTACTTTTGAAATTGACTCTACAGAAGCCATTCGTTTTTTATTGAGCAACGATTCACTGGCTCGTTACAATGTAGATACCAATACCGTAATGAGTATTGTGATTCCAAATTCATACTTATTCTGGTGGAATACGTCTATAGATAAAGTGTTAAGCAAACTAAAAAATCAAAAAGATAATTTTTGGGATGGAGAGAGAACAGTCAAAGCAAAAAGATTAGGTTTTACTCCAGTAGAGATATACACCATGGCAAGTATTATTGAAGAAGAAACTAACATGGAGGAGGATAAAGGTAAAATAGCAAGCGTGTACATCAATCGAATGAGAAAAGGAATGAAATTAGAAGCCGATCCCACGGTAAAATACTCTATGCGAAATTTTGAATTAAAAAGAATTCTTCATGGACATCTGGTGTTCCCTTCGATGCACAATACTTATCAGCATACAGGCCTTCCTCCTGGGCCCATCTGCAGTCCTTCAATGAACACCATTGATGCCGTACTAAATGCGCCTGAAACAAATTACATTTTCTTTGTTGCAAAGCCCGACTTCAGTGGTTATTCTAATTTCGCTTCTACTTATGAAGCGCATTTGCAATTTGCAAAAGCTTACCAGCAGGCATTGGATATTTTGATTAATAGTCGATCTAAAAACCAGCCCAACAAATGACAAAATTAGAAAGAGTATTAATCACCAATCCGCCAGTGTCTTATGTTTTAAATAAAACAAAAAACTTACACTTGCCTGGATTTCAAGGAGTGCCTTTGTATGATGTGATTCGTTTTTTTTATAAGCAAATTAAAATGCATGGCTTAACAGAAAGAGCCTCCGCTATTTCCTATAATTTTATCATGGCTATTCCACCATCTTTGCTTTTTTTATTTACACTGATTCCTAATCTACCTTTTATATCTAAGCGTTCGATTCAAACGCAATTGCAAAGAGTAATATTAGATATTATTCCTTCTAAAGTGTACAATAGAGAACTAATCAAATTTGTAGATTCTTTCATTTACGATAACCGAATTGGATTACTGTCTTTTGGTTTGTTGGTTTCACTTTATTTCGCCTCCAATGCAATCATGGGGCTTGCCCGATCTTTTAATAAAAAAAATTACATTGGTTTTGAAAAAAGAATGGGACTTGCGCAAAGATGGGTGGCCATCAAAATAACGGCGCTCATTTTTAGTTTGGTATTAGGATATTTTATTTTGCTGATTTCTCAAGGAGCGATATTAAAACTTATCATTCAAGATAAAGGATGGAGAGACATCATTTCAAATACTCGCTGGATATTCATTATTTTAGTGATCTTTTTTGCAATAGGATTTATTTTTAAATATGTACCGTCGGTTGAAAAACGTTGGAAACTCAATTCTCCCGGCACCATCACCACCACTTTTCTTAGTATTATTTCTTCTATTGGCTTTTCAATTTTTGTGACCAATTTTAGCAGATACAATGTTTTGTACGGATCAATTGGCACCATTATGATGGTAATGGCTTTGATTTATCTAAATGCTTTGGCAATATTGATTGGATTTGAATTAAATGTAAGCATCAACTCTCTTAAAATCATAGCCGGCCATCGTAAGGAAGAAGAAAGAAAAAAGACACAATAGCACTGGTTATTGAGTCTTTTTATAGTGTAAAAACAAAAAAAACTAGGTTTTGGTCAATCCCCTATTTCAAAGTAATTTTGCAGTCAATTATTTACAAGTCAATCTTATACATTAGTCAATAATAAAAAGAATAAAACACAAGAATATGGCATACGATGTAATTGTATTAGGTAGCGGACCAGGCGGATATCCAGCTGCTATCAGAGCAAGTCAATTAGGTAAAAAAGTAGCAATCGTTGAAAGGGAAAGCCTTGGAGGCATTTGCTTAAACTGGGGTTGTATTCCAACCAAAGCCCTATTGAAAAGTGCACAAGTATTTGAATATGCAAAACATGCTAGCGACTATGGCATCAATTTGCAAAATCCTGTTGCCGACTTTACAGGCGTTATTAAACGTAGCCGAGGGGTAGCGGATAAAATGAGCAAGGGCATTCAATTTCTGATGAAGAAAAACAAGATTGAGGTGATTATGGGGAACGGAAAAATCATTTCCCCTACAAAAATTGAAGTAACAGCTGCCGACAATACGAAACAAATAGTAGAAGCAAAAAATATTGTCATCGCCACCGGTGGAAGAGCAAGACAATTACCTACTATGCCTATTGATGGTAAAAAAATCATTGGATATAGAGAAGCGATGTCATTGCCTACTCAACCTAAGAGCATGATTATTTGTGGTAGCGGTGCCATTGGAAGTGAATTCGCTTATTTCTACAATAGCATGGGAACCAAAGTAACCATCGTTGAATTCTTACCTCGGATTGTACCAGTAGAAGATGAAGACATCAGCAAGGAAATGGAAAAGCAATTTAAAAAACAAGGCATGACCATCATGACTAGCAGCGAAGTAACCAAAGTTGATACTTCAGGCAGTGGTGTAAAAGCAACAGTGAAAACGGCTACTGGAGAAGTAGTTTTAGAAGCTGATATTTTATTAAGTGCTGTAGGTGTTGTTGCGAATATTGAAAATGTAGGACTTGAATCATTGGGCGTTAAAACAGACAAAGGGAAAATAATTGTAGATGCCAATCAACAAACCAATGTAGCAGGTATTTATGCAATTGGAGATTGCACACCAGGACAAGCATTAGCACACGTAGCGGCTAAAGAAGGAATCAATGCTGCAGAACATCTTAGCGGCCATAAGCCAGAACCAATGGATTATAACAATATTCCAGGATGTACCTACACCTCTCCTGAGATTGCTTCTGTAGGATATACAGAAAAAGCAGCTAAAGAAGCAGGGTATGAAATTAAAGTAGGTAAATTCCCCTTTGTAGCCAGCGGAAAAGCTGTTGCAGGTGGTGCCACCGATGGATTTGTAAAAGTAATTTACGATGCCAAATATGGCGAATTCTTAGGATGTCATATGATCGGAAACAATGTTACTGAAATGATTGCTGAAGCAGTAGTGGCTAGAAAATTAGAAACCACTGCTCATGAAATATTAAATGCAGTTCACCCCCATCCTACTATGAGTGAAGGGCTTAAAGAAGCTACTGCTGCAGCTTATGGCGAAGCAATTGATATTTAAATTGTATTTAAACAAACTTGATAGTCCGATTGAAAAGTCGGACTATTTTAATTTAATACTGTTATAGAATTAAGAAAAATTGGCTGAAATAAACATCATATTAAACATACTGGAAACACTGGTAAAGGCATTGCCCAACAATGCATTTTTAAGTAGTCTTCACCACCAGTTTTGTAACATTGGAGGATTGAGCAAAAAACAATTAGAAGGATTGTATGCTAAAGCAGAAACATCTGGATTGATTTCTTCCTCTACACTAGCCACTTTAGATGCTATCATTAAAAAGAAACCCAATAGATACAAATCGGAGTTAATTAAAAAAGCACCGGAGCCCCTTAAAGACGAAAGCATTGCAATCGATTTGCAAGCCATTATAACAAAATTTCCGCAACATAAAATGGCCTTGTTCTTACAGTCAAAAAATGATCACAATGATCCGCTGACTGAGGCAGAAAAAGCAGCAATAAAAAGACTGGCTAAACTATTGTTGAAATAAGATTCTATTTAATTCTTCTCGAAAACCTTTTTAAGTAAGGCGCTTCCTTGTGCCGCAGGATCTTTCCTTATTTTCTTTTCTTCTATAGCAATTGAATAAAATATTCCATCCATCGCTTTGGTGGTAACGTATCCCGCAAGATCAGTATTTACCTTTGTTTTAAATATTTTGTTATAAGCAACAAATACATCTTTCCAATGAGAAGTGGCATCTACTTTAGATAAAGATTTTTCAATAACCGGTCTCATTTTTTCAGTAAGACTCTTGGTAGTGTTTTCCTTCAAGAACTCTGTAGCAGCAGTATCGCCGCCTTTTAAAATTTTAAAGCCATCAGTTATGGTCATATTTTTGATGGCATCAATAAAAATAACGCCTACTCCACTGGCCGCATCTTCTGCAGCACGATTCATAGAAAGTATCGCTTTATCTACCAATGAGCCCATCCCAAATTTCCGCAAACTAGACTCCACTTTTTTCACTTCCGGAGGCATTAATATTTTTAATGCAGCGTCTTTAAAAAACCCATCCACTGATCCTAGTTTTTTTGTGCTGCTATCTACCCCATTAGTCAACGCTTCTTTTAAGCCGCCAACTATTTCTTCTGCAGACAAGCTGCTATTATTTTGAGTAACCGATTTTACCGTGCTAGTAATCTTATCCAATATGCCTTGAGCCTTACCATATTGAATACTAATCAAAAGGAATATTAATACAATTGTTTTTTTCATAGAATTCATTTAATACTCAAAATTACTAGCATCTTGTATAATAAATCTAATTTTACCATTTAATTATAAAGAATTCATGAAATGATTCGTTTTCAGTTCATTATTTTTGCCTTTCAATCAATTTAAATGAAATACATCATAGCTATCAGTTTAGTAGGGTTGTTTTCTTGTAACAATAATACAACCTCTGATAACGATCCGGAATTAAACCCTGCCTCAACGGGCATTGCAGCCCCTCAAAATATCAGCTATACTATCTTAAGCCAATACCCTCACGATACAAGTGCCTATACACAAGGACTTGAAATTTATCAAGGTAAACTCTATGAAGGAACAGGAGATTACGAAACATCTACCTTAAGAATTACAGACTGGAAAACAGGAAAAGTGACTCAATCTCACAATATGGGATCAGAAGATATTTTTGGAGAAGGCATTACCATCTTTAAAAATAAAATATACCAGCTTACCTGGCAAAACAACCTCGTATATCAATACAACATTAATAATATCAATAAGCCCATCAAAACATTTCAATGGCCTTATGAAGGCTGGGGCATTACCAATGATGGAACGAATTTAATAGTAAGCGACGGAACGGCTAATTTATATTTTGTAGATCCGGAAACGTTTAAAGTAAAAAGTACGATTGCTGTAAAAGACAATATGGGTAGTGTGCCCTATTTAAATGAGCTAGAATACGTGAATGGCTTTGTGTATGCAAATGTGTATGAATCTAATTTTATCGTTAAAATAGACCCAGAAAGTGGTCATGTTGTAGGTAAAATGGAATTAGCTAACTTATTGCAACCTACTGATGTAGTAGCAAACCGTACCAATGTATTAAATGGCATTGCGTATGACAGCACCACCAAAAACTTTTTAGTTACAGGAAAAAGATGGCCCAAGCTTTTCGAAATAAAATTGAATTAATTATTGCTTATCAAATACAAAAAAGGGCTTCCAATTGGAAGCCCTTTTTAATACTATACATTCAATGTAACTATTGAGGAGACAATACAGCGCTGATTTTATTCAACGTGCCATTCAAAAAGTTTTGATCACTTGTTCCATAAGGATCAGGTGTTAATGGCTGAGTGTTGATGAATATATTAGCAACATTGTTTCTAACATCTGTTACTGTAGCACTTGTTACTAGAGGGAACGGCAATCCTGGCACTGAACCGAATGTAGCATTTAACTTAACCCCAGGGTGAGTAGGTAATCCAGAATTCAGCAAAGTTGGATAAGCAGTTTCTGTTGTAGGGAAGTTATTTGTAAATGCCCTATGACCCAACACATGATATACTACGATTCCTTTAACATTGGTAGGAGTAATTTGTTGAGCAAGCAATGTACCAATAATTGGTATGGAACCAGGATTGGTTAAAATCGTAGTGCCATAATTTGCAATAAGGAGATCAGCTATAAAACCTGGTACCATATTGGCTACAAGTAAGTTTTTTATGAAAGACGTAAATGCAGTATCTACAGGAGCAAAAACGGTAAAGTCTGGTCCAAATTGACTTAAATACCCTTGCAATGTTGATCCAGGAGCAGCACCTATATCAGCCGTTTCTATAGCTGCTTTCAAATAGGTTAAATCGCTTTCAGTACTGATTCTATCCCATAGCGTTCTAGAATTAGGAGTAACAAGCGTAGCAATATGATGGATAACTCCATTAGAAGCCATCTGGTCTACTCCTGTAATAGGAATATTATTTAACCAACCAGGAAGCAGTCCAGGTATACCATTTCTTGTAGAAGGATACACATCCAATCTTGCTAATGCACTCACATTTGGAGCAGGATTAAAGGCAGAAGGGTAATAAAAATTTGGAAATACATTCGGGATACTTGCAGAAGTAATTACCTGAGGCATTGTATTATATTGTACAATGGCAGCAGCTTGCTGAACTGATATATAATTTGCAATGAATCCAGAAAAATAAGCATCAGGAGCATTCAAAGGTATTTGTCCTCCAGAAGCTGCATTGATAAATACTTTCATTCCCATATCGTTTGGTACAAACATGGTAAACAAATGAGTATTATTAATTAACCCCAATTGATTGCCTCTTACTACCAATTGATAATACAAATTATCATCGGCATTACCTTGTAATACCTTATCCAGTGTTTCTCCTGTTGGTGGTGTCACCACTGCTTCAGGAATTTGCTCTAATTCTTTATTACAAGAAGTAGTCAATATTACTAGAGCAGCAAATGCCACTAATAAATTGAAGCGCTTGATTTTATTAAAATATTTCATGTGTTTAAATTTTAATTATTGTTGTCAAATAGACGTATTAATAAATATTATAGCCAAAACTTACATAGTACAAACCACCAATGTTAGAGTTTCCAATTGCATTATAGTAGTATGAATTTAGCAAATTGTTTGCTCCTAATTTGATGATTGATTTGGTTGATGGCAATTTGAAACTCACTTGCGCATCTACATTGTGCACATCTGGTAAATTTCCTGTTGCAAAATCACCTTCATACAACAATGCTTGTTGCCATCTGTAAGATAGGTTAAATCCAAAACGTTTAGCAGGACCAAAACCACTGTTAGCGATATAGGCGTTTGCTTTGTATTTTGGTGCATTGAAATAAGCAACAAAATTTTCTGGAACATCAATTAGTTGATCAGAAGATACATTCACCCCAATATTGAAGTTTCTTGGCATTCTGTAATCAAAGCTAGCTCCAAATCCTTGTGTTTTTACTTTATCAGTAGAGTTCACTGGAACAGAATATCTAAAGCCATTGGACGTATCTGCAAGTGAGATGTCTCCTGCTCCTGTATGTTGCACAATCACTTTTCTTCCTAAGAAGTTTTGATATTGACCATAATAACCGTAAACATCAACCAAAAGTTTTCCACCCATCAACAAGCCTTTGTAACCAATTTCATAAGAAGAAATGGCTTCTGGTTTCATTTCAACAGGAGTAAATTTTGCATACTCGCCTGCACGAAGACTTTCAAAATCATACACAGGATTATTAATCATATCATAATGCTGAGCAAAGTATGAATTACCTCCTAGCAAACGAACATTGCTACCTATTCCTAGATCAATCCATTGTTGTTGATTTGAAGGAAAACGATACGCTGTTTGATAAGAGAATCTAACATGATTGTATTCTGCTAATTTATAAGTAGCGGTTGCTCTTGGAGTAAATCTTCCTTTAAAGTTTTGATTTTTATCAAATCTTCCAGAAACAGTTAATTTAATTTTATCAGAAACTTTTCTAGTAGCTTGAGCAAAAGCACCCAATTCACTTGTAGTGATTGGACCATCTGCATCAGCAAATAAATTTCCTTCTGAATTTAAGCGATACAATTTGTATGATGCACCTACAATAACGTCCGCATATTTAGAAGTGTATTTAGAAAGATTGTAATTGCCATCTGCAGCGTATAAACTAGAGTGATCTACCAACTTAGCACCGCCTTCAGCAAGGGTAAGGCTTCTGATAGAATCGTATGCTCTTTTAAATTGAGCACTATTGTAAGCCGGTCTGTTGAAATCAGCAGTCATTCTAGCTACCGTATGAGCATCGGCATCAGAATAGCCATTTAATCTTGCTCCCAGATACGTTTGAGAATACTGTGAAAACCATCCAGTTGCTCCACCACTTGGCAACCAACTTTCGTTGAATAATCTTGTTGCAACGGTAGTATTATATGAATTACCAGAATTTTCTTGAGTAGTAAATGCTCTTAATGTCCAATCCTTGTTATTCAATTCAACTTTATATTGTCCCATTTTAAAATTCTCTAAAGAATATCTTTCGCTACCTGTATAGGTGGTATTACCCGTTCCCCAATATCCAGCAATCGTTGCTTCAGTGTTTGGAGTAATTTTATAATGAAGAGACCCACTTACTTTAAAATTGGTAGTAACCGGATTTACAATTTGCTTTTCAGTATATCCAGTACGAGAAACATTGATCGCATTTCCGTGATTCAAAGTATCTATAAAATTTTGTAAGAAAGGTGCAGAAGCAGCAATCGGATTCAATACATTG
>CANFJP010000044.1 GCA_947447485.1 Chitinophagaceae bacterium | reverse complement strand
TCTGAAGGTAGAGACGATATGCCAAGCTTTAAAAAGAAAATAGCAGACGAAGAAGATCGTTGGAGTTTAGTTTGTTTTATAAGGACACTAAAAAAATAAGCTATTTCTTATAATGAGCTATTATTCTAACTCGTCAAAATCTAATTAATAATATACAAATGGACATTCCAAAAAAAAAATCGAGTAGAAAAAATTTTATTCTATGGGGGGCTATTGCCATTGCTTCTGCTACAGTCTTAAAAATTTTTAATAATAAAAAAACAAACGAGGAGCAAAAGAAAGTGAAAATGCTTGCTCAAGATGGAACACTGGTTGAGATAGATTTATTTCATTTAAACACACAAACATCAAAAAAGATTTCAGATAGAGAATTAAAAAAATGGGTTAAGAAAAAATAACCCCTCCTTAAATTAATATCAAATGAGTGAAAGCAATAAAGATCATCATAATTCTAGACGGAACTTCTTAATAGGGGGAATTTCTTCAGCAGCAGCATTGGCGGGGTGTCTTGATAACAATCATTCATTCAAGACAGATGAGCCAGTTCAGCTCACGGGTGAAAAAGTAAAACTACTTTCTGTGGATGGCGATATTATTGAAATTGATCGCGCTTTTCTAAAACCAGTTCCTGATTTACCTTCTTTAACTAATGATGAGGAAAGAAAGGGTATTGCAGGAAAGAAATTTGTAATGGTCATTGATTTGGCTCGCTGTAAAAATCTCCGCAAATGTCAAAGCGCATGCAACCATATGCACCAAATACATCCTGGTCAAAACTGGATAAAGGTATTAGGGATGGAAGACAGCATTCATTCTGCTCCTTATTGGCAACCCACCACTTGTATGCATTGCGATGAACCTCCTTGTGTAAAAGTTTGTCCAGTTGATGCAACATTTAAAAGGCAAGATGGAATAGTGTTGATTGACAGTGATCGTTGTATTGGTTGTAGGTTTTGTATGGCGGCTTGCCCATATTCAACAAGAGTATTTAATTGGGAAGAGCCACAACTAGAAGAAAAGGTTGCAGAACAGCATTACTCTTGTGAAACCAGTATGCCTCAAAAAAAAGGAACGGTGGGGAAGTGTGATTTTTGTCCAGATATGAGTAGAAAAGGAGAGTTACCTCATTGTGTTCAAGCTTGTCCTAATGGTGTTTTTATGTTTGGCGACTTAAACGAAGACTCAGTTACAAACGGATCAGAAACATTTCGCTTCAGTGATTTAATAAAAGAAAAAGCAGGGTATCGTTTAATGGAAGACCTTGGAACAAAACCTAGCGTATATTATTTACCTCCCGTAAACAGAAATTTTCCTTATGAATCTGGTTTGGAAAATCAAACAAAGGAGCTGTAATAAAATAAAAAAATATAAAGTGGAAAACAACAATCCTATATCAAGAGATCGCATTATTAATGACCTTGTTCCTAAACAATTCGGAAAGCGAGGAATGATTTGGACCTCTATTTTAATTTTAATTTGTTTGATAGGGGCCTATGCTTATTATAGACAATTAACAAAGGGGCTGGTGGTAACCAATATGAGAGATTATGTTTCGTGGGGTATTTATATTTCAAACTTCGTTTTTTTTGTTGCAATAAGTCTTGTTGGTTCGTTAATAACAGCAATCCTTAGACTAGCAGACGTACACTGGAGCACTCCCCTTACTAGAATTGCAGAAATTATTGCTGTTTCAGCAATTGTATTTGCTTCATTGATTATTATTGTTGACATGGGAAGGCCAGAAAGATTTATGAATTTATTTTTACACGGAAGATTACAATCGCCCATTATCTGGGATGTGACAGTAATCACCACTTATTTTTTTATTAGTTTATTTCTTCTTTATTTACCACTGCTACCCGATTTAAAAATTCTAATAGCTCACAGAAAGCCGTCTGTAAATAAGTTTCATAAATTATATGTTTTCTTAGGATCTTTTTGGAAAGGCCACAAAGAACAATTTCGATTAAACGACAAATCAATTAATATTCTTTGTGTGATGATTATTCCTGTTGCTTTTTGTATTCACACCGTTACTTCATGGTTATTTGCAACTACATATAGGCCCGGATGGGATAGCACAAATTTTGGAGCCTATTTTATTTCAGGTGCGTTTTTAGTTGGTGCAGGAGCGGTTGTTGTTGCGATGTATGTGTTTCGAAGATATTATAAACTAGAAAAGTATATTACAGAATTTCATTTTGAAAAAATGGGAAAAATTGTTGTAATGCTGGGATTGCTTTATTTGTATTTTAATATCAATGAATATTTAATTCCTGCATTTAAAATGAAAAAAGCTGAAGAGGAACATTTGAGAGAGTTGTTTTCGGGTTCGTATTCTATTATGTTTTGGTTTGCCATTTTTGTAGGTATGTTAATTCCGATTTTTATTCTCATTACAAAAAAAGGAAGAAAACCGCTGCCTATGTTTATTGCGGGCATAATGGTTGTTGTTGGCGCTTGGTTTAAAAGGTATCTTATTGTAACGCCCACCCTATTACACCCTTTTTTACCCATGCAAAATGTACCAGAAAGCTATAAACATTATTTTCCAAGTTGGGAAGAATGGGCAATAGCAATGGGGTCGTTGGCTGGAGCATTATTGGTAATAACATTTTTTGTAAGAATCCTTCCAATCATTCCTATCTATGAAACAATAATTGAGCAAAATGAAGAAAGCCAAAAAGACATTGCGGTATAATTTATTACTTGTTTTAGTAATATCTATTTTCTTACCTACTTTAGTGAATGCACAAGCGGCGTCTAATGAAACCGCCATATTAAAACTTCACTATTTTAATATAAACAACAATGTTCAATATTTATTACTGGAGAGCAGCACAAAAAAGAATAAAGTATTTACGCCTCAAAAAAACATTTTATATAAAGTTTATTTAGATACTGTAAGTAATAGCAACTTAATTTCCAGTATAAAAACCAATGATGCGGGAAAGGCTAAAATGTTTTTTCCTCCTTATTTAAAATCTCACTGGGACAAATCTTCTACTCATATGTTTATTGTGATGAAAGGAGACGAAGAGGTGTTGACTGATTATTATATTACAAAAGCCCGCCTTGAAATTGATACCACCACCATTGATGAAATTAAAAACATTACAGTAAAAGTTTCGAAAGAGGATAATGGAAAGCTATTTCCCGTGCCTGACGTTGAAATGAAAGTAGGAATACAGCGTCTTGTAGGAGTTCTTTCTGGTGGAGATGAAGAAACATATACTTCAGATTCTTCAGGCGTTGTTACTGTGCCGTTTACAAAAATAAATATGCCCGGAGATAGTTTGGGAAACCTTATTCTTGTGGCTAAAATTGAGGACAATGAGACCCTTGGAAATATTACCGTAGAAAAAAAGGCTAAGTGGGGTGTTCCAATGGTATTGAGCGAAGATTTTTTTAGCAAAAGAGAATTATGGTCAACAAGATTTAGAAGTCCTTATTGGTTACTATTTATGGCCTATGCAATCATTATTGGTGTTTATAGTACCCTTATTTATTTGATAGTACAATTGGTTAAAACAATAAAAATAGGAAAGCAAGGACCACCACCACTCGTTTAAACGCCCCGCGTTTTTTAAGTATTTCTTTTATAGTAAATGATTTTTCAAGCCGGCTCCATTAGAGCCGGTTTTTTGTTTTAATTTTATAACATGACTGACGCATTAACCAATAAAGTTGCAGATAGCGGAATAATAACGATTGACCTAGAAGTTTTTTTTCCAAAAGAACCCATTGTTTTGTTTGATTTGAAAGATTATCTTTTCATGGAGTTAATATTAAAAGAAAAGGAATTTAGATTGGCTCTTAAAAATGTAGATATAGAGCCATATAAAAATAAAATAGTTGCTACCACATGCACTGCAGACGCAATTATTCCTATGTGGGCCTATATGCTTGTTGCAAGTCTTCTACAGCCGGTTGCAAAGGAGGTTGAGTTAGGAAATATAGAGCAAGTAAAAAATAAACTATTTATCAATAATATTAATAACCTTGATATCTCCGAATATGTTGATAAAAGAGTTGTAATTAAAGGATGCGGAGAAACCCCTATACCAGAAGAAGGCTATTTAACAATCACCAAAAAACTAAGGCCTGTGGCTAAAAGTATTATGTATGGCGAACCTTGTAGTACGGTGCCTGTATATAAACAAGAAAAAAAATAAATTAAAAAGATGCGCTTTTCGGATATCTAGGAAAAGGAATAACATCTCTAATATTTCCCATACCTGTTACAAACTGAACAATTCTTTCAAAGCCCAACCCAAATCCTGCGTGAGGACACGCACCAAATCTCCTAGTATCTAAATACCAATCTAATTCTTCCGTTGGAATGTGCATTTCTTTCATTCTTTTCAAAAGCTTATCCATGCGTTCTTCTCTTTGAGATCCACCCACAATCTCTCCGATACCCGGAGCAAGAATATCCATCGCTGCTACGGTTTTTCCATCATCGTTCTGGCGCATATAAAACGCCTTTATTTCTTTAGGATAATTTGTTAGAATCACCGGCTTTTTGAAATGTTTCTCAACCAAATAACGCTCATGCTCACTTTGTAAATCTATTCCCCACTTATCAATAATGTATTGAAACTTTTTCTTTTTATTGTGATTGCTTTCTCTTAATATTTCAATTGCCTCGGTGTAAGTAATTCGCTCGAAATCATTGTTTATTACAAACTCTAATTTTTCTATTAACCCCATTTCGCTTCTTTCGTTTTGGGGCTTTTGTTTTTCTTCTTCATCCAAACGTTGCGCAAGAAACTCAAGATCTTCTCGGTTGTTGTCCATTGCATAACGAATAATATGTTTTATAAATTCTTCTGCAAGATTCATATTGTCTTCCAAATCATAAAACGCCATCTCGGGTTCAATCATCCAAAATTCCGCTAAGTGTCGAGTAGTGTTGCTGTTTTCTGCACGAAACGTTGGACCAAAAGTATAAATATTCCCAAAGGCCATGGCGGCTAATTCTCCCTCAAGCTGACCACTAACGGTTAGGTTTGTACTGCGGCCAAAAAAATCATCTTTAAAATTAATGGTTCCATCCTCGTTCTTTGGAGCTGTACCATCTAGCGGAAGCGTAGTAACCTTAAACATTTCACCCGCACCTTCTGCATCACTTGCAGTGATGATGGGTGTGTGAATACCTATAAATCCTTTTTTAGTAAAAAAATCATGAATAGCGAAAGACAGCGCGTGCCTAACTCTAAATACAGAACCAAATGTATTTGTTCTAAAACGAAGGTGAGCGATTTCTCTTAAAAACTCTAAGCTATGTTTCTTTGGCTGTAGGGGAAATTTTTCTGCATCGCTGTCTCCCAATATTTCTATAGAGTCGGCTTTTAATTCTACTTTTTGTCCTTTACCCAAAGAAGCGATTACTTCTCCGGTGGCTTTAATACAAGCGCCGGTAGTAATTCTTTTTAATGTAGCCTCATCAAACATCCCTAGTGTTGCTACGATTTGTATATTATTATTAGTGCTGCCATCATTGAGTGCAATAAACTGATTGTTTCTAAACGTCCTTACCCACCCCATTACAGTTGCTTGGTAGTTTACTTTCTCTGATAGTAATAGCTCTTTTATTTTTATACGCGTACTAAACATGTTCTAACAATTTACTTTGTAAAGATAAAAATAGAATCTCTGATATTTTAATAACTCCGTTTTTGATTTGAAAATTTATTGAAGCTCTTTTTTGCCTTTGGCTTAAAACGATTTTGTGTGTTTCCTTGCTTTTTCTGAAGAGAAGGTGGCTTAGGATTTCCGTTTAATAAATTAGTAAGGTCAACATGATATGGATGATGAATGTTTTTAGGTATCTCTTTTCCAATCAGTTTGTGAATATCTTTTAAATAGGCGAGCTCTTCGCTTTCACAAAAAGACAGCGCTGTTCCACTTAATCCTGCCCTACCAGTACGACCAATTCGGTGAACATACGTTTCAGGCACGTTTGGAAGCTCATAGTTAATTACGTGTGTAAGCTCATCAACATCAATTCCTCTCGCAGCAATATCTGTAGCAACCAACACTCTAGTAACGCGACTTTTAAAGTTGCTTAGTGCTCTTTGTCTGGCGTTTTGTGATTTGTTACCATGAATAGCCTCTGCTATTATACCAATTCTACATAATTCTTTTACCACCTTATCTGCACCGTGCTTTGTTCTGGTAAAAACCAGCGCCGATTCAATTTGAGTGTCTTGTAATATATGGGCTAAAAGCGCTCTTTTTTGTTCTTTGTCTACATAAAACAATACCTGTTGAATCGTATCAGCAGTAGAAGAAACCGGCGTAACCTCCACTTTTTCTGGATTCGATAGAATGGCATTTGCCAAAGATTGAATTTCTTTTGGCATTGTTGCAGAGAAGAAAAGCGTTTGTCTTTTGGCTGGTAGCTTGGTGATCACTCGCTTTACATCATGAACAAATCCCATATCCAACATGCGATCTGCTTCATCCAATACAAATATTTCTACATCCTTTAAATTGATATATCCTTGGCTCATGAGGTCTAATAACCTTCCTGGTGTAGCAACTAAAATATCCACTCCTCGCTGTAAAGCAAGGGTTTGAGGATGTTGGTTAACTCCACCAAACACCACGAGGCGCTTGAGCCTTAACTCTCTACCATAAGCCTTAAAGCTTTCCTCAATTTGAATAGCCAACTCTCTTGTTGGTGTTAGAATGAGCGCTCTTATAGGTCTTTCGCCAGGCCTTGAGGGGTTTGGCTTGCTAAGTAATTGTAAAATAGGAATGGCAAAAGCCGCTGTTTTACCTGTGCCTGTTTGGGCACAACCTAAAAGGTCTCTTGACGACAAAATAAAAGGAATGGCCTTTTCTTGAATGGGGGTGGGCTTGGTATAGCCCTCTTCTTGAAGCGCACGTAAAATGGGCTCAATGATTTGTAAATCTTTAAATAACAAAATTGAAAAATTAAAATGAAAGCGGAAATGAAGCGATGCTTCATCATCAAAAACGGAGTAGCCTGAAGGCTTTTATTGGAATAGATTATTATCAATAAATACCGGCATTTGTGCCGCAGAAATAAATGAACTACCGTAAAGGTACGTTTTAATCTTCGTTTTAACGGTTTTTAATAAAAAGCCGAACGCTTTGCAATCAAAAAGCATAATTATTCGCAAGGCTATAATTAAATAAGATTTAATTTTATAGTATTAATAAACAATCGAACAAGTAGAGATTGGTTAGATTGAAAAAAATGAAACATGCTTGAAGATATTTGGAAAAAAAGACCCCTTATAATAAGCGGTCCATGTAGCGCAGAAACAGAAGAACAACTAATACAAACAGCCAGCAGATTATCAACAATAGGCAAAGTAGATGTATTAAGAGCGGGTGTTTGGAAGCCAAGAACAAAACCTGGCATGTTTGAGGGCGTAGGAACAATTGGATTGCCTTGGCTTTTGCAGGCAAAAAAAATTACAGGCCTCCCAACAACAGTTGAAGTTGCATCAGCTAAACATGTAGAAGATGCATTAAAATTTGAGGTGGATATATTATGGATTGGCGCTCGTACAACTGCAAATCCTTTTAGTGTACAAGCGTTGGCGGATGCAATTAAAGGAATAAACATTCCTGTTTTTATAAAAAATCCCATCAATGCGGATATAGATCTTTGGAGTGGCGCCATAGAAAGAATTCAAAAAGCCGGGATTGAAAAAGTAGGTTTAATACACAGAGGATTTTCTAATTACGGAAATACTGAATATCGAAACGCGCCTATGTGGCATCTGCCTATTGAAATGAAGAGACGCTTTCCAGAAATGATGTTATTGTGCGACCCTTCACATATTTGTGGCAATAGAACACTGTTACAAACGGTAGCACAAAAAGCAATAGATCTTGATTTTGATGGGCTAATGATTGAAAGCCATATTACGCCAGATCAAGCCCTGAGCGACGCCAACCAGCAAGTGACACCCGAAGCGCTGGCAGAAATGCTTAACAGTTTAATATGGAGAAAGGGCCACACCAATAAACAAGAATTTATAACAGCACTGGCTACACTAAGAGAACAAATTAGTCATGTTGACGATGAATTAATTGCACTGTTAACACACCGAATGAATATCGTAGAAAAAATTGGACAATATAAGCGAGACAATAATGTTACTATTTTACAAACCAATCACTGGAATGATATTTTACAAAAAGCGATTAAAAAAGGAGAAGAACTTGGTCTTAGTGAAGAGTTTATAATTAAATATTTTGCAGCGGTTCACTTGGAAAGCATTAATCACCAGAACAAAGTAATGAATAGTTGAGTTGTTAATAATCACAAAGAGTGCTTGTATGAATATAAAAGAGTTAATGTTTTCAGATAAAAAAGTAACCTACTATTTTGATAGTGCCCTTTCATATGTAGAAAAAATTATTGAAAAGCATAAAGCTATCTTTTTAACAGACAACAATGTTTATAATAAACACCCCCATTTATTTGAAGGACTAAATACTATTGTTATTCATGCGGGAGAAAATACTAAGCAACAAAAAACAATAGATGAAGTAATTAATCAACTTATTCAAAAAGAAGCCACAAGAGACACCTGGCTGATTGGCGTGGGAGGTGGAGTAATAACAGATATTACAGGATTTGTAGCAGGAATATATATGCGCGGAATAAATACAGGATTTATTCCCACAACACTGTTGGCGATGGTTGATGCGGCGGTTGGGGGCAAAAGCGCCATTGATGTAGGGATGTATAAAAACATTATCGGACTTACAAAACAACCCTCTTTTTTATTATACGACTATAGTTTACTTCAAACACTTCCCAACGAAGAATGGTCTAACGGTTTTGCAGAAATTATTAAACACGCATGTATTAAAGATGCAACAATGTTTGAAATGTTGGAAACAACATCAATAGATTATTTTAAATTAAACAACGAGGCGCTTGCGTCATTGGTGTATAAAAATGTAATGCTAAAATCGGCTATTGCTCAACACGACGAACTTGAAAAAGGAGATCGAAAGCTTCTTAATTTTGGCCATACAATAGGACACCCTATTGAAACCACCCATCAAATTTCTCATGGCAATGCAATTAGTATAGGCATGGTTTGCGCAGCATTCTTTTCTTCAGAAATTATCAACCTACAACAAAATTTAACACAAAGAATAATAGCATTATTAGAAAAATACAATCTTCCTTCTGCTTATTGTTTCAATAAAGACAAGGTGTTTGAATTAATAAAAATGGATAAAAAAAGAACAGGAACCAATATAAATTTTATTTTGATTGCTGCTATTGGTGAGGGTTTTATAAAAGAGCTTTCGTTGGTTCAAGTAAAACAGTTAATTGACAAGCACTGTTAATAATCACTTTGTACTATGGATATTTCTTTAAACAAAGGAACAATTAGCGGAAGCATAAAAGCTCCGGCTTCAAAAAGTAGTATGCAGCGCGCTTGTGCAGCAGCGTTATTACATCAAGGAAATACAATTATACACAACCCGGGAAAAAGTGAAGATGATTTAATTGCCTTAAAAATCATTCAACAACTTGGAGCGCTCGTACATACTGATGAGGAAGGAAAGATTTTAATTAAAGGCAACCCAACTGTTCAGATTGATTTAAAAGAAGAGGAGACCTTAGAGCTCTTTTGTGGAGAAAGTGGCCTTTCATTAAGAATGTTTACACCCATAGCGGCAATAAGTAATAATAAGATTTGCATTCAAGGAGCTGGTACATTATTAAACAGACCGATACATTTATTTAAAGACATTCTGCCCAACATGGGCGTTGAGATTAAATTTAATAATGACAATTTACCTCTAATAATTCAAGGTCCCTTGCGCCCACAAAGCTGTACGATTGATGGATCTATCAGTTCGCAGTTTATTACAGGAATATTATTTACTTTATCACGAACAACAACATCGCCTATTACCATTACCGTTAACAATCTTGTTAGCACACCTTATATCGACCTCACTTTAGACGTGTTAAAAAAATTCGGATATAAAATCAGCCACATAAATTACGAATTGTTTACTATAGATCCGGTCTCTGTAAATGAAGACACTATTCATTATACCGTTGAAGGCGATTGGAGTGGTGCGTCTTTTTTGTTGGTAGCAGGAGCTATTGCAGGAACAATCACCCTAACAGGATTGGATGTTTTTTCTACTCAGGCAGACAAAGCAATATTGCAAGCGATTATGATGAGCGGAGCGCAATTGTCTATTACAGAAGAAAAAATAATAGTAGAGGCGCCCAAGGGAAATAAAAAACTTCAACCGTTTCAATTTAATGCAAACAACTGTCCAGATCTTTTTCCTCCACTGGTTGTATTGGCTGCGCGTTGTGAGGGTACATCAATCATTGAAGGAGTAAACAGACTAATTAATAAAGAAAGCAATCGAGCAAAAACGCTTCAGGATGTATTTGGAAAATTAGGCGTTATCATAGAGTTGCAAGATGATTATATGATAATACATGGTGGAAAAGGAATAGAAGGCGGGTTGGTCCATTCTAATAATGACCACCGAATAGCAATGGCTTGCGCCGTTGCGTCATTACAAGCAAAAAACATAATCACTATAGAAAATGCTGAGGTAATTAATAAATCATATCCTGATTTTTATAAGGACCTTAGCGCTGTTACAAACAACATATAAAACCCATCACATGAATTCAATTGGAAAACTTTTTAGGGTACATATTTTTGGCGAATCACATGGATCGATTGTTGGAATAAACATAGATGGCTGTCCGGCTGGATTACCTTTATGTGTAGACGATTTTATGGAAGATATTGAAAGAAGAAAGCCCGGAGCAAAGGGAACTACCACAAGAAGTGAATCCGATACGCCCATTATTCAAACAGGTGTTTTCAACAATCACACAACGGGTGCGCCCATCACGATTGTTTTTACAAATAACAATACCCATAGTGCAGACTATGCAACACAAAGACAAACACCTAGACCTGGACATGCGGATTTTGTTGCGTATAAAAAATTTGGCGGTTATGAAGACTACAGAGGCGGCGGACATTTTAGTGGACGACTGACCGTTTGTTTGGTTGCTGCGGGTGTGGTAGCAAAAAAACTTCTTCAAAGAATGCATTCTACATCGGCTATTAAAATCAATTCATCCATTTTATCTATTGGCGGAGAAATAGACATAGAAAAAGGAATACAAAAAGCAATAGATAAAAAAGATTCTGTTGGTGGAATTATTGAGTGTGTTGTTGATGGGCTTCCCATTGGATTAGGAGAGCCCTTTTTTGATTCCGTTGAATCGAAAATTAGTCACGCTATTTTTTCAATTCCTGCGGTTCGTGGGATAGAGTTTGGAACTGGATTTCCTGCAGCTGCCATGTTTGGCAGCGAACACAACGACGCACTTATAAACAATAATGGTACTACTCAAACGAATCATAGCGGCGGTGTTGTAGGAGGAATAACAAACGGCAATCAATTTGTTTTTAGGGTTGCCATTAAACCAACTTCTTCAACTCCGCAACAACAAGAAAGTTTGAATATTATCACCAACACAGTAGAACCTTTTACGGTGAAAGGCAGGCATGATTTATGCATTGCCTTGCGCGTACCAGTGGTAATAGAGGC
Organism: Chitinophagaceae bacterium; assembly: GCA_947447485.1. Lineage (GTDB taxonomy): Bacteria > Bacteroidota > Bacteroidia > Chitinophagales > Chitinophagaceae > Ferruginibacter. Next base: position 3,532 of record CANFJP010000044.1, on the reverse strand, counting down.
CGTTACAGCAATGGTGTTAACAGATTTATATATGGTTCACCGATCCATTACAATAAACAAAGAGGCATAAGAAGTAGCAGCCATATAAATAAATCAATATCTGTTAATTAATACCCCAAATAACAAGTAGACCGATGATAATGAGGGGTTTAAATAAGAAAAACTACCCCTCAAAAAAATTCTTTTTATTTCCCGAAATCTCTGTAATATTGCATTGGAATTGGTAGATAAGATTCATCCCAATCTAGTCGCCTCAATAACAAAACCTATTCCATCGGTATTTATTTTCAACCACAACCTTTTCTTTATCTAAGCGCGTAACTTTTGAAAACGCATTTTCTTAATCCTTTATGTACGATACATCACAACTGAACGATCTGCTCGTTCCCGAACTTCTTGATATTGCAGAACAACTAAATATACCCAACACCAAAAAAATTCCCAAGCAAGAATTAATTAAACTTATACTGAACAAACAAGCTGCTATGGCACAAGACAAAACATCATCAGAAGGCGAAAAACCGAAAAGAAAACGCATTATCAAAGGAGAGGCGCCTTTAGAAAAGGAAGAATCTGCAATAAAAGATAAAAAAGCGGAGATCGAAAAAAAGCCGGCGTTAAAAAAAGCAAAGCCAACTCTTTTTGAAGAAGAGCTTCAGCCAATAACCCCCGAACAAACAACCGTTTCGCCTGCAATAGCACAACTATTACAACAAGAAGACATTCAACAACCTCAAACAGAATCAATCGGCGCAGGCAATCAGGTGAAAGAAAACAGACAACCCGAACAGCCTCGTCGCGATCAACCTTCCTTTAATATTGAATTTGACGGCGTGGTGTTTGGAGAAGGTGTGTTAGAAATGATGCCTGACGGATATGGCTTTTTAAGAAGCAGTGATTACAATTATCTTTCTAGTCCAGATGATATTTATGTATCTCCCTCACAAATAAAACTATTTGGTTTAAAAACAGGAGACACCGTTTATGGATCAGTTCGCCCACCAAAAGAAGGAGAAAAATATTTTGCATTATTAAAAGTTGAAACAATCAATGGTAAAAGTCCAGAAGAAGTAAGAGACCGCGTGCCATTTGATTATTTAACTCCGTTGTTTCCTTTCGAAAAATTAAATCTTACTACAAGAGCCGATAATTACGGTACACGTATCATGGATTTGTTTACACCCATTGGAAAGGGTCAGCGAGGATTAATTGTGGCGCAGCCAAAGACAGGTAAAACAATGTTATTAAAAGAATTGGCAAATGCGATTGCAGAAAACCATCCTGAATGTTATTTGATGATTGTGTTGGTGGATGAAAGACCTGAAGAGGTAACAGATATGGAGCGCAGTGTAAAGGCAGAGGTAATTGCTTCTACATTTGATGAGCCGGCAGAAAAACATGTAAAAGTTTCTACTATTGCGCTTCAAAAAGCAAAAAGATTAGTAGAGTGTGGACATGACGTAGTGATTCTACTTGATTCTATTACTCGTTTGGCAAGAGCACACAATACAGTAGCTCCATCAAGTGGTAAAGTTTTATCTGGTGGTGTGGAAGCAAATGCAATGCAAAAACCAAAACAATTTTTTGGTGCAGCACGTAAAATAGAAAACGGTGGATCTTTAACAATCATTGCAACAGCTCTTGTAGATACAGGAAGTAAAATGGATGAAGTGATTTTTGAAGAATTCAAAGGAACAGGTAATATGGAATTACAATTAGAGCGTAAATTATCTAACAGACGTATTTATCCTGCTATTGATATTGTTTCTTCTTCTACAAGAAGAGATGATCTTTTACTTGATAAAGATACGTTCCAACGTATGTGGGTGTTGCGCAAACATATTGCAGATATGAATCCGGAAGAAGCAATTAATATGTTGCTTAAAAACATGAAGGGAACAAAAGACAATGCAGAATTTTTAACTTCTATGAACGGATAATGAAAAACATACATTAATTTAACTAGCCACGGTATTTCTGTGGCTTTTTATTTTTAAACATATTTAAAAAGAGATAAGTTTAATTACAAGCTGTTGCCAATAAAAAAAATCACCATATCGGAATTTGTTTCCCTGTCATCAAGTATGCCCATATTTGATGTAAGAAGCCCGGGTGAATTTAATCACGCCCATATACCCAACGCAAATTCATTACCTCTGTTTAATGATGAGGAAAGAAAAATTGTAGGAACCGCTTATAAACAACAAGGAAAACAACCAGCAATAAAAATTGGGTTAGATTTTTTTGGTTTAAAAATGAAAACCATTGTAGAAGAAGTTGAGCAAATTGTTAAAATACAAACTTCACCTTCTACCACCACCAATGCCATACTTGTTCATTGTTGGCGTGGAGGCATGAGAAGCGCGGGAGTAGCATGGCTACTAGATATGTATGGCTTTGATGTACATGTTCTTGTGGGCGGATACAAAGCGTATAGAAACTGGGCATTACAGCAATTTGAAAAAGAGTATTCTATTAGTATTCTTGGCGGATATACCGGTAGTGGAAAAACAGAAATATTATCTGCCTTACAATCAATGAACGAAAAGACCATCGATCTTGAAGGCCTTGCAAATCATAAGGGTTCTGCATTTGGAGGAATAGGTCAGGCGCCACAAACAAGTCAGGAGATGTTTGAAAACACATTGGCATTGGCATTACACAAAACAACCAACAATACAAACACATCGGTACTAAATAGTTTTTGGTTAGAAGACGAAAGCCAGCGCATAGGGAAACTAAACATTCCTCATGCCTTATGGAAAACCATTAGAAATCAAATGGTTTATTTTATTGAAATACCTTTTGAGGAAAGACTTAATTATATTGTTGAAAATTATGCACCCCTAGATAAAGAAAAACTTATAGAGGCGGTAGCTCGGATTCAAAAAAGACTTGGACCACTAGAAACAAAAACAACCATTTCTTATTTAAAAGAAAATAATTTTTCGGAAGCCTTTAAAATCCTTTTGATGTATTATGATAAAACATACATCAAAGCAATGCAGAATAGAGAAAACATAGAAAAGAAAGTACAAAAAATAATATTTTCTACCGTAGATCACACTACAAATGCAACAAACCTATTACTAGAAATTAAAAAATAAAATATTGAACGATAACAAAACAACCGGCGAACAAATAGAGCCAACTTTAAGGCTCACTCAATACTCTAGAGGAGCGGGATGTGGTTGTAAAATTGCGCCTAAGGTGTTAGAAGAGATTTTAAAAAATAGTAAAGTTGCTTTTACAGAAAGCAATTTGTTGGTTGGAAACAATAGCAATGACGATGCTGCCGTATATGATATCGGAAATGGGAAAGCAATTATTTCTACTACTGATTTTTTTATGCCTATTGTAGATGATGCATTTGATTTTGGAAGAATTGCATCAGCAAATGCCATCAGCGATGTGTATGCGATGGGAGGAAAACCATTAATGGCTGTTGCAATTCTTGGGTGGCCAGTTGAAAAACTATCCAACACCCTTGCCCAACAAGTACTAGAAGGCGCTAGAGATATTTGTAAAGAAG
>CANFJP010000043.1 GCA_947447485.1 Chitinophagaceae bacterium | reverse complement strand
TCCAAGAATTCCCACTTTTTTCATAGGGTAAAGATAATCTGAAGGGTGGAATTTTATGTTATTTAAACTGACAATTTTACAACGCCACAATTTAGACTCTTTTGCTTTCTGTGGATCCAAAATTTCTTTAATTGATTATAATGTCTTTGATAGTTTTTGCTACCTTTGACAGCGTATGACAAATGCATTTCCGCAAACTATTTCCAATAATAAAAGAGCGATGTATTCTTTGCTGATGATCGCCTTGGCAATGGGTACAGTTTAAAGGGGTTGAAATCCTTTTTACGAACTCAAATAATCATTCATTCTAGCTATTAAAAATAAACCAATGTCAACAAATATAACTTCTGAAAATAAAACAGCAACTAACATAGATTTTCTTCCATTAAGTGGAACTGATTACGTAGAATTTTATGTTGGCAATGCGAAACAAGCAGCGCATTTTTATAAAACAGCTTTCGGATTTGAGTCGCTTGCCTATGCTGGTCCTGAAACGGGTTGTATGGACAAAGTAAGCTATGTGATTCGTCAGAATAAATTAACTTTTGTACTAACCACTCCACTAAGAACCAATAATGAAATTGCAGATCATATTTATAAGCATGGGGACGGAGTAAAAGTATTGGCATTGATGGTAGAGGATGCGGCAGATGCATGGAAACAAACCACTTCAAGAGGTGGCAAGAGTTGCATGGAGCCAACAGTATTGAAGGATGATAATGGAGAAGTAGTATTGAGTGGTATTCACACTTATGGAGATACCCTACATGTTTTTGTTGAGCGAAAAAATTATAAAGGAATTTTCATGCCAGGGTTTAGAAAATGGGAATCAAGTTACAATCCTCCAAGCACAGGTTTGTTATATGTTGATCATTGTGTGGGTAACGTGGGATGGAATCAAATGAATCCTTGGGTAAAATTTTATGAAGATGTAATGGGGTTTAGAAACATTCTTTCTTTTGATGACAAGGATATTTCAACTGAATACTCAGCCTTAATGAGTAAAGTAATGAGTAATGGGAATGGGTATGTAAAATTTCCAATCAACGAGCCTGCAGAAGGAAAGAAGAAGAGTCAAGTAGAAGAGTATCTTGAGTTTTACAATGGAGAAGGCGTTCAGCACGTTGCCATTGCTACTGCTAACATTGTTGAAACGGTTATAGATTTACAAAGCAGGGGAATTGAATTTTTAAAAGTTCCTGATAGTTATTATGAAACGGTATTGGATCGAGTAGGTTCAATTGAAGAAGATTTAGCGCCCTTGCGTGAATTGGGTATTTTGATTGATAGAGATGATGAGGGATATTTATTGCAAATATTTAGCAAACCTCTAGAAGATAGACCTACGTTGTTTTTTGAAATCATTCAAAGAAAGGGAGCGAAGAGTTTTGGCAAGGGAAATTTTAAAGCGCTATTTGAAGCATTGGAAAGAGAGCAGGATGCCAGGGGCAATCTTTAATTAATTTTCTAGGTACTTAAATATCCAATTGATTTTTTAATGAAAATTAGTTTTAATAAATATTATATTTTCACTTTCCTTTCCATTTTTTGGTTGGGAAAAACTTTTTCTCAAAACAATTTCAATGGCACGCAAAAAGTATCTTCCAAATTTGATGCCTTGTATACACAGACAGAAGATACATTAGCAAAACAATTTGAAAAGCAACACCTTGCCTGGCCTCCGAAATCTGTATACATTCGATCCTTTAAATTTGATCGTCAATTAGAAGTTTGGGTAAAAGACAATAACAAAGAGCCCTATAAATTATTTAAGACGTATAAGATATGTATGCAAAGCGGCACCACTGGCCCCAAGAGAATGGAGGGCGATTATCAGGTGCCCGAAGGTTTTTATCATATCAACGATTTTAATCCCAATAGCAGTTATCATCTTTCACTCGGGTTGAATTACCCCAATGCATCCGATAGGATACTAAGTGATTCTCTTAGGCCCGGAAGCGCTATTTATATTCATGGAAATTGTGTTTCTGTGGGATGCATTGCTATTAGTGATATCCCTATTGAAGAGGTTTATGTGATAGCCTCTGCTGCAAGGTTGCAAGGACAAGAATTCATTCCCGTTCATGTTTTTCCTGCCAGATACAATGTAAAAAAATCAAATGAGTATCTGATTGAATCAATCAAAGAAAATACCTATCTGCAAACATTCAATCAAAACATCAAAGAAGTGTTTGATTACTTCGAATCAAAAAAGGAACTTCCAATTATACTGGTTAATAAAAGAGGAGAGTATTTAATCAACTAGAGACATTGTTCAATTATCTCATTAGCATTTGTATAGTCTGAATGGTTTTTTGTTCAAGTATAATATGCTTATTCTCTGTAAGTGCATTTATTGTAGAAGGCAAGTAGTGTCTTATTGTAAGAAGTGTTAATCCCTTTTCTATTTCAACATCAAAAATTTCAGATGCGGCACTCGCAAGGGCGTCTATTTTTTCTGCATTGTCATCAAAGCAACAAAGCAATGAGATGGCAGTGTTTTGTGTTAAGTTTGGATTGATCTTACATTGACTAAACAATTCGTGCAATTGTTGAATAGGCTTGTCCTCTATAAATGAAAAGTCTTTTGATTTAAATTGAATCATCACTTGATTTTCCTTATTCACTATAATTGGTGGAAGTCCTTTATTCAATTCTTTGCTAATGACTGTTCCGGCAAGGGCAGGGTTTAGAAAGCTTTTAACGTATAGTGGAATGTTTTTGTTTTGCAGTGGTTTGATTGTCTTAGGATGAATCACTTGTGCTCCATAATAAGCCATCTCTATTACTTCTGTAAAACTGAGCGAAGATATAACTGAAGCATCTGGGTATTTCTTAGGATCGGCGCTCATTACAGCATCTACGTCTTTCCAAATAGTAACCGATTCTGCATCTAAGATATTGGCAAATATTGCCGCACTGTAATCGCTTCCTTCTCTGCCCAATGTGGTGCTTTCGTTTTCATCTGTACAGCCAATAAATCCTTGGGTAATGATAACATCATATTGATTAAACAATGGATCAATAGATTCTTTTATTTTATCTGTTGTAGTATTCCAATCAATCGCCGCGTCTCTAAAATTATTATCTGTACGAAGTAGATCTCTTGCATCTATCCAAGTGGCTTTTATTTTTCTTTCTTGAAGATGATGAGTCAAAATAGCGCTGCTTAACAATTCTCCGCAGCATACAATTTGATCATAATAGTAATCGTAATTCCTAACGGGTTGATCATGAAGCAACCATTCTATTTCTGTGAAAAAATCTTTTAGCTGATTTTCTGCTGCTTGCCAATTCGTAACGGTAAGGTATTTAACTAGGTTAAGATGATTGTCTTTTATTTGTGTAAATAATTGTATTGCCTCTTCTTTTTTATTTTGATAAAATGCTGAGGCAACTTTTTCCAACGCATTGGTTGTTTTGCCCATTGCAGATACTACAATAAGTATTTTTTCCTTTTCGGCAGATTGTATTATGTCTGCAGTATTTTTAAATCTATCAATCCCACTAATACTTGCGCCTCCAAATTTGTAAATCTTCATTTTTAGACTATCTTTTTTGAGTTCAAACCAATTTTGTGTCCATTTTTTAGCAATAATTCTTCTGTATTAGGAAAGTAAGAATCATAATAAACCGTACTTTTGAATAGCAAATTTAACCTCGTTCATTGTAAACATGAAATTGTTTTATGGCCATTAACAGACATATTCAGACGCTCGACGAATTTACTATCCAACAAATGCGGGATTTTCCTCAGGCAACAGGTGAATTAGCAGGCTTATTAAGAGATATTGGGCTTGCCTCTAAAAGAGTGCATGTAGAGGTCAATAAAGCAGGCCTTGTTGACATCCTAGGCGATGCTGGCACAATGAATGTTCAGGGAGAGGAAGTGAAGAAGCTTGATATTTTTGCCAATAATCAATTTATGGGAGTATTGCGCCACGGAATAAGTTGTGCAGGAATAGGCAGTGAAGAGATGGATGATATCGTGGTATTTAATGATGAAATTAGTAATAAGTCTAAATACGTGTGTCTTTTTGATCCATTGGATGGCAGTAGCAATATTGATGTAAACGTATCGATTGGAACTATTTTTAGTATTTATAGAAGGGTGAGTGAATTAGGCAAACCTGCCACTCAAGAAGATTTTCTTCAGCCCGGCAACAAGCAAGTTGCTGCAGGATATGTTATATACGGATCGTCTACTATGTTGGTATATGCTACGCACAGAGGCGTGAATGGATTTACATTGGACCAATCTATCGGTGAGTTCACTATGAGTCATCCGAATATCGTGTGTCCTGAAAGTGGAAAATTTTATTCAGTAAATCATGGCAATTTCTTTCAATATAGCGATAAGGTTCAGCGCTACATTACCATTTGTCAGCAGAAGACTAAAGAAAATGGAGGGCCTTACACACAACGCTATATTGGCAGCATGGTAGCAGATGTACATAGAAATCTTATTAAAGGAGGTATTTTTATGTATCCAGGAATGAAAGACAAACCCAATGGTAAACTTAGACTATTATATGAATGCAATCCATTTGCATTTATTGTGGAAAGAGCAGGGGGAAAAGCGACAGATGGCCAGCAAAGAATTTTAGATATTCAACCAACAGCAGTTCATCAACGTACGCCCTTTTTTATTGGAAGTAAACTCATGATGGATGAATTGGAGTCTACTTCATAATTCCTCATCTTTAAGAGAAATATTTAATACCTAATAATCCTCATGCAAAATAAAATCATCTCAGTAAAAAATTTAGTAAAGAATTATGGTGATTTTCAGGCAGTGAAGTCTATTTCTTTTGATGTGTATGAAGGAGAGATTTTTGGATTGCTTGGACCTAATGGAGCTGGGAAGTCAACTACCTTAGAAATTATAGAAACGCTTAGAGATAAAACATCCGGACAAATCATTGTTGATGGAATTGATTTAGATAAAGATCCGTCTTCTATCAAAAAAAACATTGGCGTTCAATTGCAGACATCTGGTTTTTATCCTTCTTTAAATCTAATAGAGCTTATCAAGCTTTTTGGAGGTTTGTATAACAAAGAAGTAGATCCTATCGAGTTGTTGAAAAAAGTAAATCTTGTTGACAAGGCAAAAAGTAAAAGTAAAGAATTGAGTGGTGGACAAAAGCAACGGTTTTCTATTGCCACTACGTTAATTAATCAGCCTAAAATTATTTTCTTAGATGAGCCTACCACAGGATTGGATCCTCAAGCAAGAAGAAATCTTTGGGACTTGATTCGTGAAATCAGATCAACAGGAACCACTGTTATTATTACCACTCATTATATGGATGAAGCTGAACAGCTTTGCGATCGAATCGCCATCATGGATCAGGGCAAAATTATCAAGCTAGACTCTCCTGATAAAATGATCGATGAACTTGTTGAAAGTGGATTTGAGCGTCCAAAACAAGTAAAAGCTGCAAGCTTGGAAGATGTTTTTATACATTTAACAGGCAGAGAGATGAGAGATGAATAAAGTTGTGTTTATTTGCATAAAATATTTTTTAAATTAAAACCATTTTGATGAAGAAGTTTTTTATTTTTTTAGTTGCCGTATCAATGCAACAAGCCATGGTAGCCCAAGTGAAAAAAGCGCCTATTAAATCAGCTACTCCTATGGCGTTGCCTAAAACACAAATCAAAACACTGCTAGATAGTTTTAGTTATGCAGCGGGGTTGAATATCGCACAGAATATGAAGCAGCAAGGGATTACTGATTTAAATGCTAATTTGATGCTTAAGGCAATTGATGATGTATTAAAAGATAGGCCTAAATTAATGTCACCAGAACAATGCAATATGACTTTACAACAACAACTACAAGAATTTTCAAAAAAGAAAAGTGCCGTTCAAAAAGAAAAAGGCGATGCGTTTTTAGCTGCCAACAAAGCAAGAAAGGAAGTTACAACTTTGCCCAATGGGTTACAGTACGAAATTTTGAAAGCAGGTGTTGCTGATGGAATAAAACCAACTGCTCAAGATACAGTAGTGGTTGATTATGTAGGAACATTAATTGATGGAACTGAATTTGACAATTCGGTTAAAAGAGGCGAGCCTGCTACATTCCCCGTGGGAGGTGTAATAAAAGGCTGGACAGAGATTTTACAATTGATGACTAAAGGAGCGCATTGGAAAGTTTATATCCCAAGTGAATTGGCTTATGGCGATAGAGGTGCAGGAGGTACCATTCTTCCAGGATCAACGTTGGTTTTTGAAATAACCTTAATTGATATAAAAGCTGCTGCAAAGAATTAATGGAAGATTTTAGATTTCCTATTGGTAAATACATCGAGCAGCCATATTCTGATGAGAAATTGCAGGAGTGGCTACTCGATATACAATACCTTCCAAATCATCTTGAAAATGCTATCATTAATTTAGACGAACACCAATTAGATACACCTTATAGGCCTGGAGGGTGGACTGTAAAACAGCTTGTACATCATGTAGCGGACAGTCATATGAATTCTTATATTCGATTCAAATTAGGGCTTTCAGAAGACAATCCCACCATTAAGCCTTACAATCAAGATGCCTGGGCTAATATGCCCGATGCAAATAATGTACCAATTAATATTTCCATTACGCTGTTGTTCTCTTTACACAAACGCTGGTCTGAATTGTTATTGAGTTTCAGTACAGACCAATGGAACAGAACTGTTTATCACCCCGAATATAAAAAGCAGATGACCCTTTGGTATTTGCTTGGGTTGTATGCATGGCACTCCAAACATCATGTCGCTCATATCCTTGAGCTAAGAAAAAGAATGGGTTGGATCAATTAATTTTTCTGTCATTGAACTGCCAAAGAATTAAACGGTTACTCCGCCAAAAGATTCTTGTCTATTTCTGCTAGAATAAAAAAGCTTCCACAAACCATTATCACATCCTTGGATGCAGCCTTTATCTTTCCATTCATTATTGCAGCATTTACGTCATCATAGCTTTCTCCTTGAAGATTACAAGCTGCTGCTATTTCTTTAAGTTCTTCATGAAACATTGCTCTGGGAATATGCGCATTGGTAAAGTAGTAGTGAGATCGCGTTGGAAATAATTTTAAGACTTCCCTTACATCTTTGTCTTTTACAAAGCCCAATACAAAATGCATCTCTTCTTCTTTGAATTTGGATTTTAATTGAAGTAACACTTCTTGAATGCCTTCTTTGTTATGAGCTACATCGTAAATAACTGTTGGGTTTTCTGCAACGATGTCCCATCTTCCCGAAAGGCCTGTTATTTTTTTTACAGAAGAGAGTGCTTCTTTTTTCGATGAGTGATCAATTTTAAATCCAAAAGTAGTTAACAGGTCTAAAGACGTTAACACCGTACGCAAATTTTTCAATTGGTAATTTCCTTTTAAATCCAATGTGTACGCTACTCCGTTACTAAAAGTATATTGAATGGAATTGTTTGTTAATTCAGTTGTAGCATTTTGATATATTTCATCTGCAAATAGAATAGGGGCGTTGCTTTCGGCAGCTTTTCGAATAAAAATATGCTTTGTTGCATCATTGCTTTCTCCAATTACAACAGGGATGTTTTTCTTAATAATGCCAGCTTTTTCCAAGGCGATTTCTGGCAAAGTGTTTCCTAGCAGATTCATGTGATCGTACCCAATATTGGTAATTACGGAAAGTATTGGAGTAATGATATTCGTGCTGTCTAATCTTCCTCCAAGCCCTGTTTCAATAATGGCAATGTCAACTTTCTCTTTAGCAAAATATTCAAATGCCATTGCAACAGTAAGTTCAAAAAAAGAAGGTTTAATTTCTTTGCAAATTTCTTTGGTGCGTTCCGTGAATTCTATAACAAATGAGCGATCTATCATCTGTCCATTGATACGGATGCGTTCTCCAAAATCTTTGATATGAGGGGAGGTGTATAAGCCTGTTTTATATCCTGCTTTTTGTAAAACCGCTGCCAGCATATGACTTGTGCTTCCTTTTCCGTTGGTGCCAGCCACATGAATGCAGGCAATCTGATTCTGAGGATTTCCTATTGCATTACAAAGAGCAATAGTATTGTGAAGGTCTTCTTTGTATGCAGCTGCACCTATGCGGGTAAACATAGGTAACTGTGAATATAAATAATCAATGGTTTGTTCGTAATTCATTTACATAAATGCTTCAAAATCTTTCAGACTTTCGTATGCCTCTTTAATTGATTCTCCTCTTTCCGCAGCTTCTCGAAGGGTGGGTCTCCAATGTTGGGGGTAGCTCAATAATTCTAATGTTTGTTCAAAAGTAATCCGTTGAGGCGGGGTCGGTTTTTCTGTTTCTTCTTGGTCATTTGGAACAGTACTCATTTGTAAATATTGTAGGTGGACAGATGATTAATTAAAATAAATTAGTTGATGCTAAAATTAAACTGAACCGTAACAGTTGATTCTTCCTCAGTTGTGTTGAATTGCATATTATTTAAGTAACTACTTATGGCTTGTGCATATTCTTTATTATGACTTGTAGATCCTTTATCAAAACCAATAAACTTTCCTTGTCCGGCAGGAGATACTTTTATAATAGCATAAATAGTAGCTTTATTTAATTCGCCTGAGAAAGTATAGTATTTAGTAATTTTCCTAGTGCCCTTGGTTACTTTTGGTCCGCCAACTGCGCCACCTGGATTGTTTCCGTAAGAATCCTTATTTCCTTTTGGGTCTCCTGCATCGCCTTTTCCATTTTCATTGTTACCCTGATACTTGTATCCATTGTCTTCTGTAGTATTGTTTCCATTTTTTCCTTTACCAGGTCCCTTATAGGTAAGGATAGGTTTGGTGTTGGTTTTATTATTGGCTTTTTCGGTATTTGTAGGCGTGTTCTTTTTGTTATTCTTTTCTGTTTTTAAAACAGCTGCCTCTTCTTTTGAAATACTTTCATCCGAAATATTTTTTTCGGTTGGCTGATTTGTTGAAGAAGATTCGTTTTGTTGTTGCTTTTCTTGAACTTGAGTAGGGGTGCCCTTGGATAAGGGTTGATCTTCTCCCATTCCTTCATCGTTGTTTCCTAAATTCACTTCAATAAGTTCTTGTATCATCGGAATGGAAGCAGGAGTATTTTTCCATTTGATGAGAATAAACAATAGTAGCAATGTTCCGCAAATAATAGCAGTATATATAAATGCTTTTTTGTTTTTTTCAGATTCAAATGAATGGTTCATATGAAGGGCGTCTAGATTGTAAAGGTATATTTTTTATAGATTGATTAGAGTATTGAAAACCCTTAATTGCATATCGATTAATGCAATTTTAACATTTAAGCTAATGAAATGTGACTATTTGGAAGGGTAAGTTCTTTCACCGAACAACATGCTGCCAATTCGAATCATGTTGCTGCCATTACTGATGGCTATTTTATAGTCGCCACTCATGCCCATGCTTAGCTTAGTTAGAGAAAAATTTTCAGATTCAATTGATTGGCAAGTATCGAAAATTCTTTTGAGTGATTTGAATTCGTTGTCTATTATTTGTGGATTGTCAGTTAGTGAACCCATGCCCATAAGTCCCATGATGTGGATATGCTTTAATAGACGATCGTTATTTGATTGTTTGTGCTGAAAGAATTTTTCAATTAACAAAGAGAGTTCGGCTTCACCGAATCCGAATTTTGTTTCTTCTGAAGCGATGTGCACTTGTAGTAAGCAGTTAATAATGCGATTGTTCTTTTCTCCTTGTTTATTAATTTCAACTAATAGTTTTTCGCTGTCCACCCCATGTATCAGATGCACAAATGGAGCAATGTATTTTACTTTATTTGATTGAAGATGACCAATAAAATGCCAGCGTATGTCTTTGGGTAAAGCTTCGTATTTATCTACAAGTTCCTGCACATAATTTTCACCAAAGTCCCTTACGCCATATTGATACCCTTCGAGTAGATCTTCGATGGGTTTCATCTTGGAAACAGCTACAAGGGTAGTGTTGCTCTTGATGAGCTCTTGTTGCAGTGAATCGTATGCTTCTTTTTTAAAAGGCAATGGGTATAATTGATTAGGTGAACAGGCACATAGAGGGGAAGGTTGATTTCTAAAGCCTTCAACACTTAACTATAATGACCTACCGAATATACATCTACTTTAAGATAGTTCTGCTAATAACAATGCGCTGAACTTCACTGGTGCCTTCGTATATCTGAGTAATTTTAGCGTCTCTCATGAGTCTTTCTACATGGTATTCTTTTACAAAACCGTATCCTCCATGTACCTGAACGGCTTCTGTTGCTGTCCACATGGCGGTTTCGCTACTGAAAACTTTCGCCATAGAGCTACTGAGTGTATAATCTAAATGCTGGTCTTTTTCCCATGCAGCTTTAAGGCAAAGCAGTCTGGATGATTCAATTTTTGTTGCCATATCAGCCAATTTAAATTGAATGATTTGGTGGTTCATAATTTCGGTACCAAATGCTTTTCTTTGTTTGCTGTAGGCGAGGGCTAATTCATATGCTCCGCTCGCGATTCCCAATGCTTGAGAGGCAATGCCTATTCTTCCGCCTGCCAATGTTTTCATAGCAAACTTAAATCCAAATCCATCTTCTCCAATTCTATTTTCTTTAGGAACTTTTACGTCATTGAATAATATGGTATGCGTATCACTTCCTCTGATGCCTAGTTTATTTTCTTTGGCACCTACTACTACGCCCGCCCATTTTTTTTCTACAATAAATGCATTAATGCCTCTGCTTCCTTTGCTTCTGTCGGTTTGGGCTATTACAATGTATACGCTGGCACTATTCCCATTGGTAATCCAGTTCTTGGTTCCATTTAATAAATAGTAATCGCCTTTATCTTCAGCTGTTGTACTTTGAGAAGTAGCATCACTGCCAGCTTCCGGCTCACTCAATAAAAATGCTCCAATGTAAAGTTCGCCATCTTTTTTCCCTTGAGCTAAGGGTTTTAAATATTTTTGTTTTTGTTCTTCATTGCCATATTCCTGAAGTCCATAACATACTAGACTATTATTAACACTCATGCATACACTAACGCTGGCGTCTACCTTGCTTATTTCTTCCATTGCTAAAACGTAGCTTATAGTATCCATTCCGCTTCCACCATATTCTGGCTTTACCATCATTCCCATAAATCCAAGATCTGCCAATTTTTCTATCTGCTCTTTAGGAAATTTTTGGTGTTCGTCTCTTTCGATTACACCCGGTAAGCATTCGTTTTGAGCGAAATCTCTAGCCGCCGATTGAATCATAAGATGTTCTTCTGAGTATTGAAAATGCATAAGCTATTTTTTAATGTCACAAATTTAGGGATTGGGAGCTAAGTAAAAGTATAATTAGTAAATATTTTATATAAATTACATTAATCATTGTATTATGCATTATCCTTTCTTCAGGTAATATTATACATATATATTTGTACTTCAACTACACGATTTTGCCTACATCAGCACAAAATTTCAAAACGCAGAGAACAATCGCCCTTCTTTCAATAGGATTGTTTTTAGTTAAAATCGCCGCCTGGTATCTTACCAATTCTGTTGCTATCCTCACAGATGCCTTGGAGAGTATTGTGAATGTAGTAGCTGGTTTGGTTGGATTATATAGCCTTTATATATCCGCTAAGCCAAAAGATTTAGATCATCCTTATGGTCATGGGAAGGTGGAATTTATTTCTGCTGCTATTGAAGGGACCTTAATTACCGTGGCTGGTGTGTTTATAATACACGAAGCCATTAATAATCTGCAAACTCCTCATGAGGTAAAAAAGCTAGATTATGGCATTGCACTTGTTGCTATTACGGCTATTATCAACTATCTCGCCGGAGGCGTTTGTATTAAAACCGGTAAGAAAAACAATTCGCTAGCATTGATAGCAAGTGGAAAACACTTAAAAGCGGATACCTACACAACGATTGGGATTGTTCTTGGGCTGATACTAATGCTAGTGACAAATATTTACTGGATTGATAGTGCAGTGGCGATTCTTTTTGCAGTCATCATTTTGATTACAGGGTATAAAATTGTTCGAAGTTCTATTGCCGGGATAATGGATGAAGTAGACATTGAGTTGCTTCAAAAAATGGTTGCATTGTTAAATGAACATAGAGGAGAAAATTGGGTTGACTTACACAATTTGCGTATTATCAAATATGGTGCATTATTGCATTTAGATTGTCATCTTACTGTTCCATGGTATTTCAATGTGCATGAAGCTCATAAAGAAATAGATGATTTATCGGGATTGGTTCGAAAGCATTTCGGAGATTCAGTTGAGTTGTTTGTTCATTCAGATGGATGCTTGGATTTTTCTTGTTCCATTTGCGACAAAAAAAATTGTATAGAACGTAAGCGTCCGTTTGAAAAGAAAATAGAGTGGGCTATCGATAATATGGTTTTAAATAATAAGCATAGTATACAAACTCAACTTTAACTAAAGTTGAAATAATTTTGCTACTCCAAAAGCCGCCGCTGCAGCTATTGCCCCAATCATTGTAACTCGTATTGCTCCCATCCATGCATTAACCCCTGTAATTTTACTTTTGAAAAATCCAAATATAAACAAACAAATAAGGGTTGCTATCACTGAAAATTGAAGTGCTTCTGTGGCATCGTCAATAAAAAAGTAGGGGCTTAGCGGAATGATTCCTCCTGCTATATAAGACAAGCCAATATTCAAAGCGCTTTTGGTTGCTCGTTTTGGATCGGGCTTATCTAACCCAAGTTCATATTTCATCATAAAGTCTACCCATCTGTCTTTGTCCTGTGAAATTTCTGCTGTTGCTTGATTTTGCAGATCTTTGCTCAATCCAATATTTGCAAAGAATTCTTTTGTTTCTTCAATTTCTCTGTGACGCAAATTTTCAATTTCATCATACTCTCTTTTTACTTCACTCTGATAATGATCTTGTTCTGTTTTGCCCGCAAGATATCCACCCAGTCCCATCGCGATGCTACCGGCTGCTATCTCTGCAATTCCAGCTATAACGATGATGTTGCTTTCGTGAATAGCGCCGCTCAATCCTGCTGCAAGTGCAAAGGGTACTGTCAGTCCATCGCTCATGCCAATAACAATGTCGCGCAACATATCGGAGCTTTGTAAATGCGATTCTAAATGATCATGATGAAGATGCGTATCCATGTGTAATAATTTTAAAGTGATTCTAAACTTTTTGATATGATGCCAACGCATTCTATAATTTGCTCTGCTGTAATAATGAGTGGGGGAGCAAATCGAATGATGTCTCCATGTGTAGGTTTTGCAAGCAATCCATTGTCTTTTAGTTTCAAACACAATTCCCATGCGGCATCGGGGTTGTTGTGTTTAATTACAATGGCATTTAATAATCCTACTCCACGAATAATAGAAATATGGGGGGAGTTTATTTTTTTTAATGCTGTTCTAAACAGATTTCCCATTGCTTCAGCATTTTCTGCCATTTTTTCGTCTTTCAATACTTGCAATGCTTTCATTGCAACTTTGCAAGCCAATGGATTTCCTCCGTATGTACTACCGTGTTCGCCGGGTTGAATGGTTAGCATGATGGAATCATTTGCTAATACCGCACTAATAGGCAAAGTACCACCACTCAATGCTTTCCCTAAAATCAGTATATCTGGTTTTGTATTTTCATGGTCACATGCAAGCATTTTTCCCGTTCTTGCAAGACCGGTTTGAATTTCATCTGCAATCATTAATACGTTATAAGTATCGCATAGTTTTCTGATGCCACTGATATAACCATTATCAGGGACCACTACGCCTGCTTCACCTTGAATTGGTTCAAACATAAAAGCCGCCACATTTTTATCTTGCAAGGCTTTTTCTAAAGCAGCAAGGTCATTGTAAGGGACTAATTCAAATCCAGGCATATAAGGCCCAAAGTTTTTATAGCTACTAGGATCAGTAGAAGACGAGATGGCTGCCATCGTTCTTCCCCAAAAATTTCCTTCTGCGAAAACTATTTTCGCTTTGTTTTCTTCAATGCCTTTAACGGTATATCCCCATCTTCTAGCAAGTTTGATGGCCGTTTCGCCTCCCTCAACCCCTGTATTCATCGGCAATACTTTATCGTAACCGAAATACTGAGTGATGTATTGTTCGTATTCACCTAACAAGTTATTATGAAATGCTCTTGAAGTAAGAGTTAGTACATCGGCTTGTTCTTTTAAGACACTAATAATAGCAGGATGACAATGTCCTTGATTTACGGCAGAATAGCCACTTAGGAAATCGTAATATCTTTTATCGTCTACATCCCAAACGTGAACGCCTATTCCTTTTTTAAGTACTACGGGAAGTGGGTGGTAATTATGGGCGCCATATTTATTTTCTAAATCTAGATAGTGCTGTGCAGCAGTTGAAATAGTATTTGAATGCGTCATTTAAATAAAATTATTTTTAATAAATATAATTGAACAAAAGTGGGGTTACTTCTTGTACAGAAGGAATAAAAAAATTAACCTCGATGATTGAGTAGGTCGAGATTGCCTTGAAGAATGGGCTCTATGGTAGAAGTGTTTTTGATAAAACAAAGATAATTAATTAAACCCATTTATAAAAGTAGCTTTCAGGAAAAAATAATTCGGGGGAATTTTCTTTCTTGAAAATACCATAAACAGAACTGCCAGTACCGCTCATTGATGCGAAACTTGCGCCGGCTATATATAAATTTGATTTTATTTCTTTTATCGAAGGGTAGTTACTAAATGCGTATGCTTCAAAATCATTTTTTACTACTCCTTTCCATTCTTCTACTGGAAGGTGAATGATTTCTTTTAAATTGGGATGATTTGAAGAAAGGGTTAATTCTTGGAAAGCTTTGCCTGTGTTTATGTGAATGCCTGGATTTACTACTAGTATTTTATATGCAGAAAGATCAAGGGGTATTTCTTCTAGTAGCTCACCTCTGCCGGAAGCAAAACATGGCTTATTAATAATAAAGAATGGGCAATCGCTTCCTAATTGAAGGGAATAGTTGAGCAGTTTTTCTGTAGAGATATTCAATTCGAATTTTTCATTGATCAGCTGAAGCATAAAAGCAGCATCCGCAGATCCTCCGCCTAGTCCGGCTCCTACGGGAATATTTTTATGTATATGAAATTTAATATCGGGTAGGATGGGATAATCAAGCTTTAATAATTGGAAAGCTTTTAAACAAAGATTGTCATTTTGATTGCCCTCTATCTTAATGCCCGATTGACTAAAATGCCATTCATTTGAATGTGTATTTTTATTTGGGATGATCTCAATGATGTCTTTTAAATGAATGGG
>CANFJP010000042.1 GCA_947447485.1 Chitinophagaceae bacterium | reverse complement strand
ATTGCATTGTCGGGCAAGCCAACAATAAAATAATGTTTTCCTTGGTTGTTTACATCTACTTCTACGGAAATGGTAATTGCTTCAACGCCATATACGGCACTCCCAAATGTTTTTACTAGCATATGTAAAAGTCATTTGAAAAAAAGAGGATTTCATAAGAAATAAATCGAAGTACGAAGAGAATAAAACTTTGTATTAGAGAGGGATTTCACTTAAAGGTCTTCGAGCAATTGAACCACTCCTTCGTTTTTTAATATCAAGTATCCTAAACGATCATTGCTAATTCCTTCTTTTAGGCGGTAGCTAAAATTTAATTGATCATCAAGAACGCCTGTTTCAAAATAATTAAACTGAATAGTAGAGTGAATTTTTAATGCTTCGCCAATTTCATACAAATGTGTCGATAGAATAAATATTGAATTCGATATTTTTAAAAAGCCTTCTATTACCAAACTGCTGCATTTCATTGCATCTTGCATATTGGTTCCTTTAAAAAGCTCATCTATTAATATGAGCCATTTGCGTCCGTCGTTTATTTTATAAATAGTAGATTTTATTCTTTGTACTTCATTAAAAAAATAACTTTCTCCTTTTATAATATTGTCTGCTACATTGATATTGCTCAACATGCCATCGAACACACACAAGGTCATTTTTTTTGCAGGAATTCCCATGCCGGTGTGAGCAAGAAATACAGCAGCCCCCACTGATTTTATAAAGGTGCTTTTCCCCGCCATGTTGGCGCCTGTTAAAAAAAGAAAGTTTGTTTCCCTGTTTAAGCAAACATCATAATCAACTGGGTGATCTAATAAAATATGGTACAATCCTTCGGCTTCAATGAACGGTTCTGTACTTTCAATAAATGAGGGAAAATGTAAATTGAGTTTTTTTACTGCTACTGCCATTCCGAACCACGCATCTATTTTTGCATGAATTTGAATGAGCCGTGACATATTGTATTTAAATCGATATAATATAAAATATCCTAACTGTAGCGATTCTGTGACGGAGAGTGTGGATGATTTTTCTTTTTTATAAACAATAGAAAGCGTTTCCTGATTAATGATCGACTTAATTTCTAGTAACAACTCCTTTAATGGAGTGGGGCAATCGTCTTTTAATAATAAGCTCACTAAGTCGGAATTTCCTTTTAAGAAATCGAAACAATGTGTCATTGAATATTGTACCAATAAGAAATCTGACTTATGTAAAAGCTTATAACTTGCTGCATTAAAAGAATTGATATTAGGAGGAATTGGGTCTATAGCTGATTCATATAATTTCTCTAATACTTTAATGGTGCCATTGCTAATTTGTGTAGGCCACTGATCAATTTTGTCTGTAATGTGAAGCAGTGCTTGTTGAACGCCTTGAATTTGATGAATGTCTGTTAGGGGAGTAGAAAGGGCTGCTTTTAACTGTTCTTTTCCATTGCTAGTAAGGGTATAATCGATTTTATGTAATACAGAAAATGATTCTTCCTGTGTGAATATTGACAAGTCATCGAGCGTAGTTTTATCTATTTCCATATATTAATCTCTATTAAAAGAAAGACGGCTTCCTTTATAAGAGTCGTTTACTTGATTGTTTTCATAAACCATATTTCCATTCACCATTGTTTGAATAACAGAGGAAGGGAATGTGAAATTCAATAAAGGACTCCATCCGCATTTATATAATAGATTTTCTTTTGTGACGGTGTAGGGTTTATTTAAATCAACTACTGCTAAATCCGCAAAATATCCTTCTCTAATAAATCCTCTTTCTTTAATTTGAAAACAATCAGCTACCGCATGGCTCATTTTCTCTGCAATTTTTTCAAGGCTAATTTCTCCAATGCTATTGTAATAAAGCATCAGCATAAGGGGATGTTGCACTAACGGAAGTCCAGCATGTGCCTTTTCATAAGGTCCATCTTTTTCGCTTAACAAATGAGGAGCATGATCGGTAGCAATGATGTCTAGTCTGTCATCTAGCAATGCTTTCCACAATGCTTTTTTATGATGAGGATCCTTAATGGCTGGGTTGCATTTGATTTGATATCCAAGCTTTGCGTAATCATCGCTAGTAAAATGTAAATGATGCACGCATACTTCCGCGGTAATTCTTTTTTCTTTTATTGGCATCATATTGCCAAACAATTGTAATTCTTTTTCGGTGCTAATATGTAACACGTGTAGCCGGCTATTGTATTTTTGCGCCAACTTAATTGCGCGGAGGGAAGACTGATAACAAGCTTCCTCATCTCTGATCAGTGGATGGTCTTGCGGTTCTAATTTATTTTTTATTGATTTAATGTTATTGTAATTATTTCGAATGATTGTTTCGTCTTCACAATGAGTAGCAATCAGCATTTCGCTTTCGCTAAAAATTTTATCCAGCGTATTAAAATTATCTACAAGCATATTGCCGGTACTGCTCCCCATAAAAATCTTTATTCCACAGATGTCATTTTTTCTATTGTTTATTTTTAACACCTCTTCCGTATTGCCATTGCTTACCCCCATAAAAAAAGAATGGTTTGCAATTGAACTATTAGCAGCTATTGTATATTTATCTTCTAATAAATCTACTGTAAGTGCATTAGGAATGGTATTGGGCATTTCCATAAAACTGGTTACGCCACCCGCAACGGCGGCCCTGCTTTCTGAAAAAATGGTTGCTTTATCTGTAAGCCCGGGTTCCCTGAAGTGTACTTGATCATCTATTACGCCAGGGAAAAGATGTTTTGCTGTTCCATCAATTTCTGTGACTGCTCCTTTTACAGATATATTGTTGTCTATTCTTTCAATTCTTTCACCCTCCACTAACACATCTATTGCTTTAATGGATCCTTCATTTACAACAGAAATGTTTTTAAATAAGTATTTTTGCATATCTTGAAAATAAAGAATTTAAACGTATAATCCTGATGCAAATTATTAAAAGCTTGTTCAAATTAATCATTTTTATTTTGCCATTAAATTTATTGGCTCAGTCTACTTATTTTAATCAAGGGGCCAAGGAATATCACTTTATCGATCGATTAGAGATCAAGCAACAATATAGTACCAATCTTAATTTTTCGACTATTCATCCTTTTAACAGAAAATACATCGTTCAGGAGGTGGGGTATATTGACAGCATAAGAAAATCTCCTGTTGGCGATAGTATCGACCAATTAGTTGGCATCAATAAGTTATCGTCTGTAGATGAGTATAATCTTAGCAGTCTGTATATGAATAATGCTGAGTGGGGACAACAGTCAGCCTCTGCAAGTAAAAAAATCATTTTAAAAACGTTTTTTAAGTCGCCGCCAAACTTTTTTGAAGTAAATAATAAAGATATTTTCCTTTCCATCAATCCTGTATTACAATTACGGTATGGAAAGGAGGCTGATAATGATCAGGCATTGTTTGTGAATACACGTGGGGTAACCATCAGAGGAAGGATTGCAGGAAAAATTGGCTTTTCCTCTACCATCACTGATAACCAGGAAAGAGGCCCCGTTTTTTATCAGCAAGAAGTTCGACAATTGCGAGCTGTGCCAGGCAATGGATTTTATAAAGTGTACAAGAATGATGCTACTGCGCAGGATTATTTTGATGCAAGAGGGTATTTAACTTTTAATGCTTCAAAATACATTGATTTTCAATTTGGGTATGATAAAAACTTCATTGGAAATGGGTATCGAAGCTTATTTCTAAGTGATTGGGGCAATAGCTATTTGTTTGCTAAAATAAATACCCGAATCTGGAGATTCAACTATCAAAACATTTTCATGGAGCTGATGCCACAATTTACCAAGCAAGGAGATTCGTTGTTGCCACGTAAATATGCAGCCATGCATCATTTAAGCATGAACGTTACCAAATGGCTTAATATCGGATTATTTGAAGGGGTGATATTTGGAAGAAAAGATCATTTTGATTTTCAGTATTTGAATCCAGTTATTTTTTACAGGCATATAGAAGGCACTGTTGGCAGTCCGGACAATGCTGTTGCAGGAATTGATTTTAAAGCAAATGCTTTTCATTCTATTCAACTTTATGGCCAATTGCTATTAGACGAATTTATTATTTCTAAAATTAAAAACAATCCTACCAATTGGGTAAACAAATTTGCCATTCAATTAGGGGGAAAGTATATCGATGCTTTTGGTATTAAAAATCTTGATTTACAAGCTGAGATCAATAGAGTAAGACCTTTTACTTATTCTCACAATGATACCATCAGTAATTATACACATTACAATCAGCCATTGGCCCATCCTCTTGGAGCAAATTTTCAAGAGGTGATTGGAGTGGTAAGATATCAACCCTTTCCTAAATGGAATTTCTATGCAAGGGCTATTTATTATTACCAAGGGTTAGATTCTGCCAATGCTAATTTTGGAGGAAATATATTCAAAAGTTATAGTACGAGATTATCGGACGAAGGTTTTAAAGTTGGAAGTGGTAATAAAGCGACTTGTATGAATGCGCTTGTAAATGTATCGTATGAGGTTAGGCAAAATTTATTTGTAGAGGCAGGCATGCAACTTAGAAAATATCATCTCGCATCTACCAATTCAACAACCAATAGCAACATGCTAACGATGGGTATTCGGTGGAATATATTTAAGAGAGAATACGATTTCTAATACCTGCTATTCAATTATAATAGAGAAAGTGATTGTTCTGGATTTAATCTGATCAATCACATTGGAGAATTTAAGGCTCTCATCTCGGCTATGAACATTTTTAAAACCCCATCCTAGTTTAATTTCAGGAGACATTACAAAAACGGGGAAGTAAATATGGAAGCCCATTCCAGCTTCTATTCCATAATCAAATTTTGATAATTTAATTAGTTGCTCAGCATTTTTTTCGCCTGCAGTAGCTGCAAAATCTTTTTCAATTTTTCCTCCAGCAATCATATATACTTTTAGATTGTTGATACGATCGCTGCTAAATTTTAATTGAAATGGGAAGGCTAATGTAACTCCTTGAACTTTTCTTGTAGTAAGACTGTCTTCAGATAAAAAAGGATCAGGGTATTTCAATCTGTATTGAAATGCCTTTTCTGTAAAAACAAGACTAAGTGGATAAGCGCGCAGATCAAAGTGTTCTCCCAAACGCATATTCACCAACCAGGCAAGATTAATACCAGTACTTTGAATACTTTCTACTACTAGTACGCTATCGTATTGCAAAAACCTTGGATTGTTTGTAAAGTGATAGTATGCTCTGTTTGTGCCAAGGCTAATCCCAAAATGAAATTTTTTATCATCATGATCTTCTTGATATAGTTCTCTTTCTATTTGCGTAAATGCAATAGAAGGTATGATCAGAAAAACGATACAAAAAGAGGTTATTTTATTCCACAATAAATGCTGCATATGCCTGCGCTCAAAGGTTTACAATATGGTTGTTGATATCCTAGCTGATTTAGTATTTCTATAAATTCTTTTCCTTCTGGAAATTTTTTTATTGATTCATCTAGATAAGCGTATGCTTCTTTGTTCTTTGAAAACAGCTTACCTATATTAGGTGTTATTATTTTCATGTAAAAAGTGTAGATCCGTTTTACCAAGGGCGTTGTAGGCTTACTAAATTCTAATACCATTAATTTCCCTCCCGGTTTTAATACTCTGTTGATTTCAGATAATCCCTTTTCTAGATTTTGAAAGTTTCTCACTCCAAAAGCAACCGTCACTGCGTCAAAGGTGTTTTCTTCAAAATCAATTGATTCGCTATCGCCTAGTTGTAATTTAATTACATCTTGCAATCCCTTTTTATCGATTTTTTTTCTTCCGATCTCTAGCATTCCTTTGCTGATATCTATTCCGATTATTTGCTGTGGATGTAAGAGGTTGGATGCCATAATCGCCACATCAGCTGTTCCGGTTGCTACATCAAGGATTGTTTTGGGATTGATTGATTTTAGGTGCTTTAGTGCCTTTTTTCTCCATATTACATCAATTCCTATACTCAAAAATCGATTCAAAAAATCATATTTACCTGCTATGTGGTTAAACATATCGGCTACCTGATCTTTTTTACTTAATTCAGAATCTTTAAAAGGAACAACCGTATCATGTGCAAATTCTGTCATCTATGGTACAAAGATAAGTAGTTTGGCTTTTTACAGAATACATTATTAACATTGCTTTTAGAATGAGTATTTTTGCTGAATAACAACAATGCATGAAAATTAATAAAGCAACATATATTATTAGTAGTCCCGAATTTGAGAAGTGTCCTTTGCCCGATAAGTCTGAATTTGCTTTTATTGGCAGGAGTAATGTGGGGAAATCCTCCCTTATCAATATGCTTTGCAATAATGACAAGCTTGCCAAAACTTCTGCTTCTCCTGGGAAAACACAATTGATCAATCATTTTGAGATTACGAGTAGTAGAGGGGAGGGTGCTCATACATCTACTTTCAAATGGTTTTTAGTCGATTTGCCTGGATATGGATTTGCCCAAGTAAGTCAGCGGAGTAGAAGAAGATGGGAACAAATGATTGAAAATTATCTACGTAAAAGAGAAAATCTTACAATGGTTTTTGTGTTGATTGATGCAAGACATTCTCCTCAGAAAATCGACATTGCATTTTTAGAAAATCTTAAAACTTGGAAAACCCCCTTTTGTTTAATTTTTACAAAAAGCGATAAAGAAAATCAACGTACGGTAAATAAAAATGTGAAAGACTTTTTAAATGAAATGAAAAAAACCTGGCAATTTCTTCCTCAGCATTTTATTACGAGCGCGGTTAAAAAAGGGGGAAGAGAAAAAGTATTAACTTTTATTGATGAAGTTAATCAGCAAGTAGAGTAGTAGTTTATAGAAACAAATTAGTTTACCGCTTTGTTTGCGCAGGAGCTACTAGCAAAGGCTTCTGGCTTAGCTTTGAATGCAAAACCCATCCCAAGAATATATCCCATTGCTTCTCTAAGTGCTTCATTGCTTTTAAATTGAGGATTGGTATTAATGTCTGCATGTACTTCCATCTCTACATTGTATTTGGTAAATAGGTAGCACAATTCATAGGCAATTTCAATGCTTTTGGCTACTTCTACCAGCATCCGTTCTTTTATACTATATTTTAAAATCGTTTTTTCATTGTGAATAAACATAAAGCCCCCATTTCCTTCTCTTAAAAAAACGATTACTGTAGCGAATTCTGTTTCAAGCCCTTTAACTTGGCTATCGGTACCAATACATACTTTTAATTTATATCCAAGAGATGTTTCTCTTTGAATAGCATTGGCTACAGCCTCTTTGATAGGTAGCTCTATAGGATCGCCATTAAATTTTCGCCAAAGCATAGAAAAGGGCTTTTCTAAATTTACAAATAAATTCAGCACAATTCGAGTTCGGCAAGCTGTGAAATAGGCGAAATACCCAAATGTGCAAAACTTTCAGATGGCTGTAAATAAAAAAAGGGGTTAGCCCCTAACGCTAACCCCTACCTTACACATAAATCTACCTTACTGTTTTATAATTCTTTCTGATTTTTTAGTACTGTTGCTGCTGATTTGTAAAACATACATGCCTGCAGACTGGTTCATAACATTTATACGATTCATGCCTCTCGTTCCATTTCCACTTGCTATATACCTTCCGTTAATATCCATTAATCTATATTGAAAATTCTCTGTTGCATTTACTGTAATTTGACTAGTAACGAACGTAGATACTTCAAAAGGATTGGATGCTATTTCAGTTGATTTCAATGCTATTACATTTGAATAGACAATTTGAGAAGAAATAGAAGTTACCTTCAAACGATAATATTTAGTATTGTTGTCGTTCACTGTATACATAAAGTTTCTAGAGGCTACGTTTTCAAATGATAAGGTAGTAAAAGAAACGCCATCAGTTGAATACTCGATTTCTTCGCCTGCAATTGGCTCATCTGCTTCAAGGCTCCAATTTAAATTGTGTTTGTTGTTAATTACATTACCATTTAAAGTAACATTATTGATTGGAAGTAAATTACTAGCAAAGCCACTAATTGTATAAGAACCAATACTACCATAACTTCCAGTGTTAGTATTGCTTGATCCTGATACTACAAAGAAATAGGTTCCTGCATTTAAGGTGGTATCAATGATTGCATTCATTGAACTAGCGGGATCAATTGTTCTTAAAAGTGTTTGTGTTTCAGAATAAATCAACACTTTAACATCTAGATTTGATCCGTTATCACCTGTTCCAATATTGAAAGGTGAAACATCTAAATGTAAATTTGATTGATTTTTTATCACGATTTTATAGGCATCTTTATCTGTGTTTGTTGCAATAAGTGCATTAATTGAAAATGAAGTACTGCTAAGCGCTGAAGTACTTGCATTCATTTCCTCACTATAGTCATCTGCACGATATGAAAATCCGTTATTAGTAGTAATGACGCTCAATTCATCTTCAATATTATTACAACCATAAGAAGTTTTTCCTTTATTCCAAGTAGTTAAATTTTTATAATAGCTATTTCCCATAATTGGAGCCCATCCGGTTTCTCCCGTTCCTGTTCCTGAATTGTACGTTTCAGTGAGATTACAATTATTATCATAAGAAGATTGATGCGCTAATCCAAGTGTGTGACCACTTTCATGACTACTACATTCTGCAATCATCTTAGCGTTATTCGGTCCTAGTCTATCGGAAAAAACAAAAGCAGGAGTATCATCCCCCCAAGTAAAAGAACCAATATAAGCGATTCCGCCTACACCAGCTTTCCAGCTACTTGATGGAGTAATAATGATTCTGATACGTTTAGTAATAGGAGCTGATAAAAATTTTGTTGAGTCAGTTGTGATGTTGATGTCAAACGGACGATAATCTTCAGAAACCCTATTGAAGATTTCTGTGATTTGTGCATCTGTTAATGGAGCCGCCGCACATGCAATGGGCATACCACCATTCCATATTGAATTGGTTACTGTATGGCCATCAAAATCAAGGAAAATAGTAGCTGTTGCATTAGCGAAACTATTTAGTTTCGGAATACTGTAAGCCGAAGCAGACAGGAGAGTGAACAGCAAAATTGCGAATGTTTTTGTTAAGGTTTTCATTTTGTGTAGGGTTTATAAACGTTTGTTAGGGAAACAAAAGCTTAAAGTTTGGATGTTGGATTTTTATTAATAACTACAGTCTTGTAGTATATTCTTGGTTTCAAATTTTTGCAATCTGTAGTTATTCGCTACATCTTTTTTGATTTCATAACCATCTAATGCATTTGGATTGATGATACGACCAACATAAGAGATCGTTTTATCTGCATTCATTATTTTAGAAACCTGAAGAAGCGTGTTTGCTAAATTGTTAGATCTAATTAATATAGATTGAAGAGAAGCATATTTTACTTGGTTGCTTAATACAGTTCCAGTGAATTTAAATTGGTCATTAAAAGCAATTGAAACCGTTTCGCCTGGTAAAGCTGTAAAGACATTTTCTAAAGTGTTGTTTGAAATTTCTATTTTGGTTGGATAGTCAGCAAAGATGGCTTTTTTGCTTTCTTCCATTTTTTGAGCAAATACTGACGAAGATGTCAGGCTCATTAATAGAATGACTGCTGTTGTAGTAATGCGTTTCATTGGATATTCGGTTTTAATAGGTAGTTGGATATCGATTCTACCATATAAAACGCATGCTATATCCGATTTAGTATATGTTCAATGTTTTTTTCAATAATTAGAGTAAAAATACGCGTCAATTATTCTATAAAAAACTAATAATCAATAAAATACAAAGTAAAAATACTTTATATAATTAATAAATGATAGTGTAGTATAATGAAAATCAATAGATTGTAATTTTTACACATTCTGTAGCTTTTAAATTAGCCTATTGTCAATGTATAAAATTGTGTCTTAGTATCCTTTTTATAATACTTAGTACTAATTTCGCAAATCATTTTTATACCCAATTTTTAATATTATATCAATTCTTATGAATTTAATTAAATGGTGCTTCAATAAAAGTATGGCCTAATCCTTTTAGTGATTATTTGCAAATTAATTATAACAGCAGTTCTAATACGACTATAGGTATTCGGATAATAGATCTACTTGGGAAATTAGTATGTACTCAAAAAGCAATTGTATCCAAAGGGAATAATCAATTGGAAATTGTAGATATTAATAAGTTATCTAAAGGAACCTATTTGATTGAGATTGCAGACCTTAATGGCAAGTACAATGAAGTATTTAAAGTTGTTAAAATAAAATAGCCTACCAATAGACGTAAAAAAGGAGCTGAATTTTCAGCTCCTTTTTTTATATATCTATATAGGTAAAATTATTACAAAGTCATCAAAATTGGATTCTCAATATATTTTTTTAATGTTTGTAAGAAAGCAGCACCTACCGCTCCATCAACACTTCTGTGATCGCAACTAAGCGTAAGCTTCATTACATTGGTTACACCAAATCCTTCAGATTTTTTTACCACTATTTCTTTAATCTTTCCAACAGCAAGAATACAACTATCAGGAGGGTTGATGATAGCCGTGAATTCTTCAATGTCCATCATGCCTAAATTAGAAATAGTAAATGTATTGCCACTGAATTCAGCAGGTTGTAATTTTTTATCTTTTGCTTTTCCGTATAATTCTTTTGTTTCAGCAGCAATTTGAGCCATCGACTTTTGATCAGCAAATTTAATTACAGGAACAATCAATCCTTCTGGCATAGCTACTGCAGACCCAATATGTATGTGATGATTTTGACGAATAAAATCTCCCATCCAACTGCTGTTTACATCTGGGTGTTGTCTCAATGCTGAAGCACATGCTTTAATAATCATGTCATTGAATGAAATCTTAACAGGACTCACTTCATTGATTGCTACCCGCGCATTCATTGCATTGTCCATGTTGATTTCCATGGTGAGATAAAAATGTGGAGCACTAAATTTGCTTTCACCCAATCTGCGAGCAATGGTCTTACGCATTTGTGTAAGCTGAATATCGGTGTGCCCTTCTTCTGATGAGGGTCGGAATGCTTGAACCGGTTGAATATTTTTATCAGCTTTGTAACTATCAACGTCTTTTTTAATCACTCTTCCTCCATCTCCACTACCCATTAAATGAGCTATATCAATTCCTTTATCAGCCGCTATTTTTTTTGCGAGAGGAGAAGCTTTGATCCTTCCATTTGTTTCTATTGATTGATGCGGTTGAGTTGGTTGAATAGCAACAGGCTCCTTCGCAGTTGTTGGGGTAGAGTCAACAGATACAGTTGTATTTGCTCCGCTTTTTTCAGCAGCTACGTATGCACTTACATCTATTCCTGGTTTTCCAACAATGGCAATGATTTCATTTATTTTAGCAGCTTTGCCTGCTTCTACACCAATGTATAAAAGGGTCCCTTCTTCGTATCCAACAACTTCCATCGTGGCTTTATCGGTTTCTACTTCAGCTAGTACATCATCTGATTTTACTTGATCTCCAATTTTTTTATTCCATGCGACTATCTTTCCTTCCGTCATGGTATCGCTCAATAAGGGCATTCTGATTTCTTTCGCGCCTGAGGGCAATAATACTTTTGAACTTGATGAAACAACTGGAGCGACAATCGACTCTTTCACTGGTTGTTCAGTTTCGTTAGAGGAAGCTGCTAAAATTGCTTTATAATCTTCTCCTTGTTTTCCCACAATTGCTAATATACCATCTACTTTTACTGCCTTCCCTGCTTCAACGCCTATGTATAATAAAGTTCCTTCATTATAACTTTCCAATTCCATCGTGGCCTTGTCGGTTTCTACATCTGCCAATACATCACCTGGTTTAATTGTATCTCCTACTTTTTTATTCCATCCCACAATTACCCCTTCCGCCATGGTATCACTCAGCCTGGGCATTCTAATTACCTCTGCCATAATTATTTTCTTTAATGAAATTTTTCAAGACCGAAATTACGTCAAATTCACCAAAATTTAATTGCGTATTTTATTCGATTTTATCTATTTATTGAGTGCAAATATGCTTTTTGGAGAATTGGCCTAGAATCCTAGGTCTAATTTTAGCTTTTCTTTCAATTCTTTGATCATGGGGAATGCTTCAATCAGTTGAGCATATTGCTCTTTTGAACTCATCGGCTTATCGGTTTCTGAAGAAGGAATTTCTTTTTCAATAAGCTTCACCTGATAAGTGAGCAACCTATTATTAAAAAACTGCTGCATATACCCAATCAATGCGGCCCTTTCAGACTCAATGAATTTTTGTTGAATATTGCTCTCGGTAATAATATCAAAACTATTCTCATCTACAATTGCTAAGCCAGCCATTTTAAAATTAGTGACAGCCGAGTGATTTTTTTGATCGTTGAGTGTTTCAATAAAAATTAGCCATGCTTCTTGAAGCGATTCAAGAGTAAGTGATTTAAGAACAATACCTTGATTGTTTTCACTTGCGATTTGTTGCCTGATTTTACTCAACGAACGCAATTTGCTTCCGGCTTTTTCTACAGAAATTGTAGGGGAAATAATTTTTTCTACTATTGTAGGTTGAATGACTTTTATTGAATCTTCAATAATAAGAGTAGGCTCAGCTTTAATTGCGATTGACTTTCTTTTGTTTTCTGGCAATGAGATGATAGGCAATGCCCTAAATGAAACTGCTTTCGTTGAATCAATTATTTTTTTTTTACTGATACCCTCATCGCTCATGCTTAGCTGCAATGCTTGTTGTAGATAAGTTAGCTTGATTAACAATAATTCTATATGTAGTTTTTTATTTCGAGCTTGTTTATAATTGATTGAGTAGTCACTTGTAATATTTAGTGCTGCAATTAACCATCCTATTTCAACCTTGGAGGAGTTCTCTAAATATTTTTGTTTAAAATCGTCCGCAACTTCAAGTAAAACAACTGCTTTGGGATCTTTGCAGACCAACAGGTTTCTAATAAACTCTGCAAGTCCTTCAATAAAAGTATCTCCTTCAAATCCTTTTTGATTGATTTCATCAAATAGCAACAAGGCGTCTGCCAATTGATTTTGTTGCATTTGCTCTAACAGTTTGAAATAATAGTCTTCATCTAAAATATTCAAATGTTCAATCGTATTGTTATAGGTTATTTTTCCACCAGTAAAACTGGCTATTTTATCAAGTATACTCAATGCATCTCTCATACAGCCTTCGCTTTTTTGAGAAATCAAATGCAAGGCTGTTTTTTCTGCAGTAATATTTTCTTTTGTTGCAATTTCTTGCAAATGCTCTACAGTATCGTTATTGGTAATGCGCTTAAAATCGAATGTTTGACATCGACTAAGAATAGTAGGAAGTATTTTGTGTTTTTCGGTAGTAGCTAAAATAAAAATTGCATAGGGGGGAGGCTCCTCGAGTGTTTTCAAAAATGCATTGAATGCTCCAGGACTGAGCATATGAACCTCATCTACTATATATACCTTGTATTTGCCTGCTTGAGGAGCAAATCTAATTTGTTCAACGAGTGTGCGGATGTCGTCTACCGAATTATTGCTTGCAGCATCAAGCTCATGAATATTGAATGAGCTTCCGTTATCAAATGATACACAACTATTACATTTATTACAAGCTTCTCCTTCTTTTGTTCGTTTTTCGCAATTGATTGTTTTAGCTAAAATTCTTGCACAAGTAGTTTTGCCTACACCTCTTGGTCCGCAGAATAAAAAAGCATGAGCAAGCTGGTTGTTGTTAATGGCATTTTTAAGGGTAGTAGTAATATGAGATTGCCCCACCACCGTACTAAAATTCTGTGGTCTGTATTTTCTAGCTGAAACAATGAATTTATCCATAATAATAATTGGCATTAGCCAACGGGTGCTTTTCTTAAAGCAAATTTAATTATTATATCCTACACTATGAGAATATTGGGTGTCTTTTAAAAGGTTTTGTGCGATCAAACTGATACCTGAATGTTTGCAGGTTTCTAGAGGTAAAAACTTCCCCCAGATTGTGGGCAATATTGAGCATTTTTGGATTAAAATCTCCTATCCACTGCATTTCATAGGTGGTATAGGGTACTTTGTTTGATTGTATAAC
Source organism: Chitinophagaceae bacterium (assembly GCA_947447485.1). Lineage (GTDB taxonomy): Bacteria > Bacteroidota > Bacteroidia > Chitinophagales > Chitinophagaceae > Ferruginibacter. The sequence continues at coordinate 1,262 of CANFJP010000042.1, read as the reverse complement.
CTTGGCTGCTTCTCCAATAATATAAGCATCTACTCCTTTGCCATGAAAAGCTGGAACGATGCCAAAGGCTAGGCCAGTAAATTTGTGGTTTGGCTTGAATTTCTTCAACCATAAAAAATACAATTTGTGAAACAAATCAAATTTTCCATGAAGTTTCTTAAACCATTGATTTAAATCTGGAAGATTGATAAAAATAGCAATAGGAGTTTCTTTGTGATATGCAAACCAAATGACTTTTTCGTCCATTACGGGTTTCATTTTTTTAAAAAGAATGATGACTTGTTCTTTAGACAATTCTTTCATACCACCGTGCCCTGCCCATGCTTTATTATATACTTCTGTAAAATCAGCTGCGTATTTTTGTAAATTATTCTTATTGATATGCGTTGCTGAAAAATCAGGATCATTAGCAAACAGATCGTGTCGATCCCATATTTTTTGTTGCAAAGGTTTTTTGGGATCCATTCCAATACATATTTGGTTGTAAAAAGTTTGGAATCCGTAGTTTTCAAAAAGCTCTTTGTAATAAGGAAGATTGTAATTCATGCAATAGAGCGGGGAATGAAATCCTTCTGTAACCAACCCCCACCATCGATCTCTTTCTCCAAAGTTAATAGGGCCATCCATGGCTTCCATTTTGTTTTCAATCAGCCAATTTTTGGCTGTATCAAATAACATATTTGCTGCTTCTTGATTGTTGATACATTCAAAAAAACCAATTCCGCCAGCGGTCACTTGATCATCTTTGTTTTTATATTTTTTATTGATAAAAGCCGCAATTCTACCAATGAGATTTCCTTGATTGTCTTTTATTATCCACCGTTGAATTTTTCCAAACCTAAAAGCCTTGTTTTTCTTTTCATCAAACACTTCCTTGATGTCTTTATCTAAAGGCTGAATCCAATTTGTATCGTGTGTATATATTTGTAGAGGTACTTTTAAAAAAAGCTTTTCACCCAACGCATCGTTTATAAGGTCAATGTGCATGCGTTATATATTTAGAAGGTAATTGTTTGTTGGTAAGCGTTTTTACACAGACATAATTTCTTTTTCTTTTGCAACTAATAATTTTTCAATCAGTGCAATATATTTGTCTGTTGAATCCTGAATGTTTTTTTCAGCATCTTTACTAGCGTCTTCGCTTAATCCGTCTTTTTGTAATTTTTTAATTTGTTCGATCGCATCCCGGCGAATATTTCTAGTAGATATTTTTCCATTTTCTCCTTCTCCATTGCAACGTTTAACCAATTCTTTTCTTCTTT
>CANFJP010000041.1 GCA_947447485.1 Chitinophagaceae bacterium | reverse complement strand
CTTCTTTCAGAAAAGTATATCGTTGAAAAAGTACAACCAGTAGACATGTTTCCCCATACACATCATATAGAATGTGTGGTATTGCTTAGATTAAAAACAATGATTAACGCCTAACTTTATATTATGAAATTTAGAAGCCGATTCGGAGAAACTTCTCCCATTGTACTAAACTTGATTATTATCAATGCGTTGGTATTTTTTGCACAAGGTGCATTTGGTGGGTTGTCGGATTTAAATAAGGTGAATGATTTGTTTGCCTTGCATCATTATAAATCCGAAATGTTTAGGCCATATCAACTCGTTATGCATATGTTTATGCATGGCAGTTTCTTTCATTTGTTATTTAATATGCTTGGCTTGTGGATGTTTGGAAACGTTCTTGAAAAAATTTGGGGATCTAAAAGATTTCTTACTTTTTTTCTAATCTGTGGAATTGCGGCAGGAGCTGCTCAAATGATAAATTACGCAGTTGATTTTTATCAAATAGACAACGCGCTAATCGATGCTTCCACTATGGCACAATACCAAGAAGCAATGCGTTTAAATTGTACAATTGGCGCCTCGGGAGCGGTAATGGGAATTTTAGCTGCTTATGGTTATTTGTTTCCTAACACCCAGTTATTTATTATGCCAATCCCCTTCCCTATTAAAGCAAAATGGGCTATTACAGGCATTATAGCGTTGGATGTGTTTGGCGGGATATCAAAAGCAGCCAATGATAATGTGGCACATTTTGCGCATGTTGGTGGAGCGCTAATAGGTTTGTTGATTGTGTTATATTGGAATAAAAAAAACAAACAAACTTTTTACTAATCGTATGCTAAAATATTAAACATCTATGGGAGAAGCAGAAAGATATATAGAATATAAACATGTAAAAAGAAGCAAGCGTTTTTTATTGGGAGAAGATAATAATGCACTAGTTGGACTTTTTACGCTAAATGTAATTTTCTTTCTATTGCTGCTTACCCTACAAGTAGGATATTATTTTTACCAACAAACGCCCACGCTTTTTTATAGTCAAGTGATTCAATCGTTTTCTTTACCTAACTCTTTTGTAGGGCTCATTGAAAAACCATGGACGCTGTTAACTTATATGTTTAGCGATAGCAGTCAAAGCTTGATGCGCATTGTAAGCAACATGCTTTGGTTATGGGCATTTGGAGCAGTATTGCAAGGCATGGGGGGTAATAATAAAATTATCCCTATCTATATTTATGGAGGAATTTTAGGTGGTATCTTTTTTATTGGTGCTAATTCTTTTTTCCCTTCTACAAATACAACTTCGTTACTGGGTGCTAATACAGGCGTGGTAGCCGTTGCAATCGCTGCTACCACACTCCATCCAACACATCGATTTTTCACGCATATAAGAAAGGGAATTCCTATTTGGGTGTTGCTATTTTTATATATACTAATTGATGTTGCCAGCGTTGAAAACATGGGAGCAACAAGCGTTCTGGCTCATCTAGGCGGAGCATTGGCGGGGTTTTTATTTATTATATTACTTAGACAAGGAAAAGACGGAAGCGGTTGGATGAATCGATGTTATAGTTGGGTGCTAAATATTTTTACTCCAAATAACATTCTTAAAAACAACCAGCGCTTGAGTGATGCAAGAAAAGAAAACATGTCTTTTAGTAAAAAAAATATAATAACACAACAACGTGTAGACGAAATATTAGATAAAATATCTTCTAAAGGGTTTCATTCACTTACGGACCAGGAAAAAGATTTCCTCAAAAATGCGGGCGAAGAAGAAAATCTTTAATGTTTTTTGATTGTTTTAAATCTTAACTTTAAATATGGCCAAGCCTTTTGCAAGACGTGCTTCAAAGACCATATTAATTTGCTGTAATATTATTACTGCCTTGGGGTTGTTTATTGGTTGCTATGGCAATTATTTAGACACCCGTTTCTTTTGGCTTACAGGAATGTTTACGCTGGCTTCTCTTTATTTCTTTGTTTTATTAATTGGATTTTTATTGTTTTGGCTTTTTGTAAAACCTCCCTATACGCTCATAAGCGCTATTGCGTTCGTCATATGCTGGGCACCTCTTCAACATACAATTCAATTGCGCGTTCCAGAAAAGTTTATATTAAATAAGCATCCGCTTGGTATAAGATTAATGAGCTGGAATGTAGAACACTTCGATATATTAGAACACAAAACACATCCCGAGAAGAAACAACAGATGCTGCAACTTATAAATGAAATGCAACCCGACATTGCTTGCTTTCAAGAAATGGTTGCTAGCGACAGCGCCACACATGCCATCAATTATCTTCCCGACTTTTTGAAGCAATTAAACATGCCTGATTATTATTATACCTATAATAAAAAATTAGATTTCGACTCAAAGCACCGATTTGGAATCATCATATTTAGTAAGCTTCCTATTATTAAAAAAGAAACGGTCATCCTAGATTCAAAAAATTACAATTCTATTTTTCAGTTTATAGATGTTGTTAAAAACAACGACACCTTTAGAGTGTTTAATATTCATCTCCAATCGCTTAAGTTTAGTGTAGACAACAGGAATTACATCAATGATCCTGCCCTAACCGATGAGGCAGATATAGAAAGATCAAAAAATGTACTTTATAAATTTAAAATCGGCTTTATTAAAAGACGAATGCAAAGCGATTTTATTAAAAATGTTATTGAACAAAGCCCTTATCCCACAATCGTTTGCGGAGACTTTAATGACGTGCCCAATAGTTATGCCTACAATACCATTGGCAAAGGATTTATAAATGCATTTACTAAAAAAGGATCAGGGATTGGAAATACATTTGATGGCATTTCTCCTACATTAAGAATTGATAATATTTTTTGTGATAAATCATTTGACATATTGCAGTATACAACCATTAAGAAAAAACTAAGCGACCACTTTCCTATTGTTGCAGATGTGCTGTCTAATAAAAATTAAAACCGCGATTCTTTTTCTCTATTCCTCCTTTACGATTCCAACAGACAACCTATCTTTGTGTTATATTAGATAAATAGAATTAGAAATTTCTATAAATTTTTCAAATGTCCTTAAGTATTTACAATTCATATACGAGAAAGAAAGAACCCTTTGAGTCTATAACCCCCGGACACGTAGGAATGTATGTATGTGGTCCTACGGTGAGTGGCGAAAGCCACCTAGGACATGCTCGTCCTTATATTGGTTTTGATGTAGTGTATAGGTATCTCACTTATAAAAAGTTTAAGGTACGTTATGTACGCAATATTACCGATGCAGGTCATTTTGAAGAAGAAGGAAGAGAGGCTGAAGACAAGGTGGGTAAAAAAGCTCAGTTAGAAAAACTAGAGCCAATGGAATTGGTGCAAAAATATACCAACCTATTTCATTGGGCAATGAAACAATTTAATTGCATTGAACCAAGCATTGAGCCAACGGCTACTGGACATATTGTAGAGCAGATTAACATGATTGAAGAAATCATCAAACAAGGATACGCTTATGTTAAAAATGGATCTGTTTATTTTGATGTGAAAAAATACGCCGCTACGCATGATTATGGGAAACTAAGTGGAAGAGTAATTGACGAATTAATAAATGCCGAATCTCGTGAAGTAACTACGCGCACACTGGAGGGACAAGAAGAAAAAAGAGATGCTGCCGATTTCGCTTTGTGGAAAGCTGCACCTGCAGAACACCTGATGCGATGGAGAAGTCCATGGGGAGAGGGTTTTCCAGGATGGCACATTGAATGTTCGGCGATGGCTACAAAATATTTGGGTGCTTCGTTTGATCTTCATGGAGGTGGCATGGATCTTCAGTTTCCTCATCACGAAAGCGAAATTGCACAAAGCACTATTTGTAACCATGTAGCGCCAGTAAAATATTGGATGCACAACAATATGATTACCATCAACGGAAGAAAGATGGGAAAAAGTTATAATAATGTCATCAAACTAACGGAGTTGTTTAGTGGCAATCACCCTTTGCTTACGCAAGCTTTCCACCCTATGACTGTTAGGTTTTTTATCTTACAAAGCCATTATCGTAGTCCGCTTGATTTCAGTAGCGAGGCATTGGCTTCCAGCGAAAAAGCATTTAAAAGATTATGGGAAGCTTATGAGATATTGAAAAAAATAACTGTTACTGAAAACGCCCAAGCAAAAGACGTTGAACTGGAAGAAAAAGTAAAAAACTGGCTGGGTGAAATGGAACTGTTTATGGACGATGATTTTAGCAGTCCGAAAGTATTGGCCAATATGTTTGAAATGGCGCCTATCATTAATTCTATCAAAGATCAACTTATTCCAATAGATGCACTTAGTAGCAAAACTTTGCTTTTAATGAAAGAGCGTTTTACCGTTTTTTTAGAAGATGTTTTTGGTTTACAAGGAGCAGGTGGCACTGATAACAATCAACTACAGTCTGTCATGCAATTGTTAATAGATATCCGAAAAGAAGCTAAGGAAAAGAAAGATTTTGCCACTTCTGATAAAATCAGGATTCAGTTAAGCGAAATGGGTATTCTACTAAAAGACGAAAAAGACGGAAATACAAGCTGGGGGTTGGCGTAGTGGTTTATAATTGTATCAATGCAACTATTTCTTCTAGGTATTGTTGATCGGTTTCATCAAAAAAATTAAGCACCTCGCTATCTACATCTAAAACACCTACCACCTCGTTCTGCCGGATTATCGGAACCACTATTTCTGATTTTGACAAACTACTACAGGCGATGTGTCCAGGGAACGTTTCTACCTCTTGTACAATCAATGTTTTAGCCGATAACCAAGCTGCGCCACATACTCCTCGTCCCTTTTGTATTCGAGTACAAGCAACCGGACCCTGAAACGGCCCTAAGACCAACTCATTGTTTTTTACTAAATAAAATCCTACCCACAACCAACCAAACTGCTCTTTTAACGCAGCAGAGATATTGGCCAAATTCGCAATCAAATCTAATTCGCCTTCTAGCAATGCTTTGATTTGTGGAATCAAGGATTCGTATTGTGCACCCTTTGAACCTTTTGCAATAATTAAGTCATCTGCCATGTTATAATGATTTGAATTTCTCAAAAATAAGCGAAGATTCATAGCCTTTTTGAGTTAGGTAAGATTGAAGCTTCTTTTTCTTTGAAAAAATATTTTTATCCGTTCTAAGTGCTTTTAATTTGTCGTCAAAAAGCTTGTCAAACATAGATTCATATTCAGTTTGGTCGATTGCCAACAATGCCTTTTTAATACAATACTCACTTACTTGTCGTTGCTTGAGCTCATATTTAATCTTGACTTTCCCCCAATGGTTTACCCTGAATTTTCCTCCTGCAAAAGCAATGGCATATCGTTCTTCGTTAAGATAATTTTCTTCAATCATTTGCATAATTAGTTCTTCCACCTGATCTTTATATAACCCAAAACTGTAGAGCTTCTCTTTTACTTCTGTGTGATTTCTCTCCTGATAAGCACAATAGTGTCTTATTTTTTGAAGCGCCCTGTCTATTCCTATGTTTAATGGATTCATATTTAACAATCAAATGTAGAATAAAGATGACAAATCGCTCTGTTGATTTGAACCAAATAAAAGATTTCTGCACCAGGCCAATTGATTATGAAAGTCTGAATTACAATTGTGTAAAAAACCTTGTTATATGAGGACAAATATCTTGGTTTCATTAACGGCAATCTTTTATCTTTGGCTCCTATTAAATCTTACTTATGAAGTTTATCGTTTCCTCTTCAGCATTGCTGAAACAATTACAACAAATTAGTGGCGTCATCAACTCCAATACGGTTTTACCAATATTGGAAGATTTTTTGTTTGAAATTGAAAAAAACAAATTAACAGTAGTGGCTACGGATCTTGAAACCGTAATGAAAGTTCATCTTGATATTGAAGCAAAAGACAGCGGTAAGGTTTGTATTCCTGCAAAAATATTATTGGATTCGCTGAAGAATATTGCTGAGCAACCGCTTACGTTTAATATTGATAAAAGTTTTGGTATTGAAATCACCAGTGATAACGGAAAGTATAAATTGATGGGAGAAAACCCGGATAATTTCCCACGCGAACCGAAAGCAGACGAAGCAACAGGATTCACTATGACCTCTTCTGCATTAGTAACCGCAATCAACAAAGCGCTCTTCGCCGTTAGTAGTGATGATCTTCGTCCGGCTATGACAGGAGTGTTTTTTGAGCTAGATAAGAAAGGAATCACGTTTGTTGCAACAGATGCACACCGACTTGTTCGTTACACCCGCAAGGATGTTAAGTGCCCACAAAAAGATTCTTTTATTGTTCCGAAAAAACCCCTCAATCTTTTAAAAGGATCATTGCCCGATAATGATGATGAATTAACTATCTCTTATAATAGCAATCATCTTTTTGTAGTGCATGGTGGTACAGAGCTTGTGTGTAGATTGATTGACGCAAGGTTCCCAGATTATAAAGTCGTTATTCCTACTGATAATCCATACAAAATGATTGTAAACAAGAGCGACTTTCAAAGTGCGCTTCGCAGAGTAAGTGTATTTAGCAATAAAAGCACCAATCAAATTGCGCTGGCTATCAGTGGAAATAAATTACAATTAACTGCGCAAGATGTTGATTTTAGCAACGAAGGAAATGAGCGCATGGCATGTCAGTACGATGGAGAAGATTTGCAAATTGCCTTTAATGCAAAGTTTTTAATTGAAATGCTAAATGGTGCAGAAACGCCAGAAATTATTATGGAACTTAGCACTTCTACAAAAGCTGGTATCATTAAACCAAGCGAACAGCTCGAAGAAGAAGAGTTGTTGATGTTGGTAATGCCATTAATGTTAAATAACTAATTTAAAATAACAAGAAAATAAAAACGCTTTCGACATTAACGGAAGCGTTTTTACATTAATCAAAATAGCAATCCGGTCTTTATTAAATTTGGTGTATGAAAAAAATCGCTATGATACCGGCAAGATACGCGGCTACAAGGTTTCCATTCAAGCTAATGCAGCCACTGGGAAACAAAACGGTCATCAGGCACACTTTTGATAATACTGTTGCAACCAATTTGTTTGATGAAGTGATAGTGATAACAGACAGTGACATTATCTTGAACGAAATCGTGCAACATGGTGGAAAAGCAATCATGAGTAAGAAAAATCATGAGAGCGGCAGCGATCGAATTGCAGAAGCCATAGAAAATATAGAGGTGGATGTTATTGTAAATGTACAAGGAGACGAGCCCTTTGTAAATAAAGAAACACTGCGAAAATTATTAGATGTTTTTAATGATGAAAGTATTCAGGTGGCCTCGGTAATGAAAAAATTTAATGACAGCGGACTTATCAACAACCCTAATTATGTAAAAGTAGTGGTAGACAATAATATGCAGTCGCTTTTATTTAGCAGAAGCCCTATTCCTTATCAACGCGATCAAGATGTACGGCCTGTTTATTATGAACACATTGGAGTGTATGCATTTAAAAAAGAGGCACTATTACAGTTTACAAAATGGGCACCTACGCCACTTGAAACAATTGAAAAAATTGAATGTTTGAGATACTTAGAAAATGGCGTTACATTAAAAATGGTACTTACTGAAGACTCGGGCGTTAAAATTGATGTACCCGAAGATTTGATTAAGGCAGAAAACTATTTGCGTGAAATAAGTAGGTAAAAAATCTGTTACCCCAAATACTGTATAAGTCTATTCGCCGCTTCATCTAGTGTGGCTTCTTTTTTAGCAAAACAAAAACGCAAGACCTTATTATCCACCGGATTTTTATAAAAGGCAGCAACAGGAATAGTGGCTACACCGGCCTCTTTTGTTAATCTTACTGCAAAATCATTTTCGTTTTCTTCGCTAATATTAGCATAGCTATACAACTGAAAATAACTTCCAAATGAGGGCAAAGGAATGAATTTTGTTTGACTCATGTTCTGTTTAAAATAATCTCTTTTTTGCTGTAAAAAAGAACCGAGTTGAAGATATGGCTCCTTGTCCTCTAAGAAAGCAGCCAACGCATATTGTGAAGGACCATTACAGGTAAAGCAATTGAACTGATGTACTTTTCTAAATTCTTTCATTAGTTTTTCTGGTGCAATACAATAACCAAGTTTCCATCCGGTGCAGTGATACACTTTTCCAAAAGAAAAACAAACAAAACTTCTCTCTAACAAATCAGGATATCTTAACATGGAGCAATGCACTTTGTTGTCAAAAATCAAATGCTCATACACTTCATCGCTGATAATAAAAATTCCAGTGTCTTTAACAATGCTCCGAAGCTGGTTGATGTCATTGTCAGAAAGAACACTCCCTGTTGGATTGTGTGGAGTATTAATAATGATTGCCTTTGTTTTTTTATTTACTTTTTCTTTTACGACTGCCCAATCAATGGAATAGTCTGGAAACTGTAAGGAAATAGGCACGGGAATGGCTCCGTTTATTTCAATATTGGGGATATAAGAATCATATGCCGGTTCAAATAAAATCACTTCGTCTCCCGGCTGTAAAATTGTTGTAAGGGCTGTGTAGATTGCATAGGTTCCTCCGGGTGTAATGGTAATGTCTGTATCTGGACTAACAGATGACTTATATAATAAATTTACCTTTTCTGCTATTCTTTCCCGTAATAATGGCAACCCACACATGTGTACATACTGATTGTTGCCGTTTTTCATTGCTTGTGCAACCAAATCAATGAGCGCATTGTTCATCGGAAAATCAGGAAATCCTTGTCCTAAATTAATGGCATTGTGAGCAGATGCAAGTGCACTCATCACCGTGAAGATAGTAGTGCCTACTTGGGGAAGTTTGCTTTGGATATTTGTATGCAAAAATATTAATTGAGGATTTAAGAATCTATTTCAATTCAATATAGGAAGATTAAATATACTTATCTCCTTTGTTTCTTTTTATCTCAGCAACGTATTCTTTGATTTCTTGTTCTTTTTCTTTTTTGCAAATCATTAAAACATCTTTGGTATCTACTACAATAAAATCTTCAAGGCCTTGAAGTAAAACCAGTTTTTGATTATCCGCGTGAACCATATTTTTGGTAGCATCAATGATAATCACATTATTACCAGTAACTGCATTGTCTAAATAATCCTTTTCCAAGGTGTCATATGCGCTGGTCCAGGTACCAAGATCACTCCATCCAAACGCAGCAGGAAAAACATACACGTTGTCTGCCTTTTCCATAATACCATAATCAATGGAGATGTTTACGCACTGAGGATAAATCCTTTCTATTGCCTCCTGTTCCTTGTCTGTATTAAAGAACGCTTTTTCTGCATCAAAAACCTCATGAATTTCTGGAAGGAGTTTTTCAAATGCAGTTATTATATTTTTTATTTTCCAAACGAAAATACCAGCGTTCCATAAAAAATCTCCGCTTTGTACAAATGTTTTTGCAAGTTCAAGGTCTGGCTTTTCGGTAAACGTTTTTACTTTATATACATTGTTGCTAACTGCAAGTGGCTCGTATTGAATATAGCCATATCCAGTATTTGGATTGGTAGGCTTTATACCAAGTGTAAGCAATGCTTTTATTTCAGAAGTAAATTGTAGCGCATCTAAACAAATATTTTCAAAAGCAGTTTCATCGGTAATTAAATGATCAGCAGGTGCGCAAATAAGATTTGCATCCGGATTTAATTGATTGAGTTTATATGAAATATATGCAACACAAGGGGCGGTGTTTTTTCTAGAAGGCTCACATAAAATATTTGAGCTGTTTAGATTGGGCAGCTGCTCCATCACAATTTTCTTATAGCTATCTGATGTAACTACAAAAATATTTTCTGCAGGAATAAAACGAGCAAAGCGATCATACGTAGATTGAATAAGCGTTTTGCCGATATTTAATATGTCTAAAAACTGTTTGGGATATTCTGTTCTGCTCATGGGCCAAAATCTACTTCCTATTCCCCCTGCCATGATCGCTACATAATGATTTTTATTCATACGCCTCTTACATTTTTAGATGATACCTTCCCTAATAATATCTTGAATATGTACTACACCAATATATTTTCCTTGCTCTGTTACAAGTAACTGATTGATGTGATTCGTTCTCATCAAGTCTAGCGCCTCTGCTGCCAATGATTCTGATGAAATTAATTTTGGACTCTTACTCATTATATCTTTCGCCGTTAATCCTTCTAAAGAATGATTGTTTTCTAACATTCTGCGTATGTCCCCATCTGTTATGATTCCTATAATCTCTTTGCTTGAATCAATAACCGCCACCGTGCCCAGTCTTTTTTTAGTAATTTCTATAATCACTTCTTTAATAGAAGCTGCTGGATTTACAAGTGGGGGTTCTTGTTTTGCAATCAGTTCAATAACCCTTAAATATAATTTCTTTCCTAATGCTCCTCCTGGATGGAATTTTGCAAAGTCGCTTTTATTAAACCCCCTCATTTCCATTAAGCAAATCGCCAACGCATCGCCCATGACCATTTGAGCCGTTGTACTGGTGGTGGGTGCAAGATTATTTGGACAAGCCTCTTGTGAAACAGTGGTATTTAATAAAATATCACAATTAGTAGCAAGATAAGACTGGTTGTTTCCTGCCATACCAATTAGGGTATTGCCAAAGCCTTTTAATAAAGGAATCAATACTTTTATTTCTGGACTATCCCCACTTTTACTAATCAATAGAACAATGTCTTCTTTTTGAATGATGCCCAAATCTCCATGAATAGCGTCTGCTGCATGCATAAAAACAGAAGGGGTTCCTGTACTATTGAGTGTTGCTACAATCTTTTGGGCTATAATCGCACTTTTTCCGATTCCGCTAATAACTACCCGACCCTTTGAATAGGCAATTTTCTCAACCGCGCTTACAAAGTCGGCATTAATATAATCTGCTAATTCCTGAATGGCAGTTGCTTGCAATTGTAGGGTACGTAAAGCAGTAGGTATGATTGTTTCGCTCTTCATTTATTAAGTTTACAAACCTACTCTAAATAGTGGAAAACACAAAGAATAGAAAATATTGCCTTTTAGCCCTAAAATGATAAAAATTATAAATTTTGGTCGTTTTTTGGATAAAAACGGTTGTTTTTACCTCTTTTTTGTGGTTTTTTGGTCTTTTTAGGGAAGTATAAAAATCAATAAATAGGCCTTGTAAATACGGGTCTTTTGGAGTAACTTCGTTGCCCTTTGAAAAAAACCACATTTTTACCCTGGGTTTACTCTAGAAGAAAAGATATTAACGAGAATTGTTATGGCTACTAAAAAAAAGACGATTGCTACTACTATAAAACAGCCAATAAAGGCAGCGGGCAAATTGGGCAATTCCGAGCTTGCTAGCCAACTTCAAAAACACTTTGGTTTTGATCAATTTAAGGGGCCTCAAGAAGAAATAATTCAAACAGTTCTTCAAGGAAAAGATGCATTTGTTATTATGCCCACCGGAGGAGGAAAGAGTCTTTGCTATCAACTACCCGCTATGATGAGCGAGGGGGTAGCAATCATCGTCTCTCCCCTGATTGCCTTAATGAAAAATCAAGTAGATCTAGTGCGTAGTTATAGCAGCAAGGATAATGTGGCGCATTTTTTAAATAGCACACTCAATAAAGGCCAACAAAAAACGGTTAAAGATGATCTTATAAGCGGCGACACAAAAATGTTATATGTAGCGCCCGAAACAATGACCAAGGAAGAGAATGTTGAATTTTTTAAAACCTTGAAAATCTCCTTCTTTGCTGTGGATGAAGCACATTGTATTTCTGAGTGGGGTCATGATTTTAGACCAGAATACAGGAGACTAAAAGAAACGATGGAATTGATTAATCCATCTATTCCTATTATTGGACTAACAGCAACGGCTACTCCAAAAGTACAAAACGATATAGTCAAAAATCTTGGACTTAGAACTCCGGCTATATTTATTTCTTCTTTTAATAGACCAAATTTATACTATGAAATTCTTCCTAAAATAAATGTTGATCAAACCAATAAAAGTATTGTTCGCTTTATTCAGTTACACAAAAACAAAAGTGGAATTATTTATACGCTCAATAGAAAAACCACTGAAGAGCTGGCGAATATGCTGATGGCAAACGGAATTAAAGCTGTCGCCTATCATGCCGGATTAGATAGCAAGTTACGCTCACTAAGACAAGATCAGTTTTTGAATGAAGAGGTAAGTGTGATTGTTGCCACAATTGCTTTTGGAATGGGCATTGATAAACCAGATGTGCGTTTTGTAATACATTATAATATTCCTAAATCAATTGAAAACTATTATCAAGAAACTGGGCGCGCCGGAAGAGATGGAATGGAAGGAAAGTGTATTTTATATTATTCTCATAAAGATGTTGCCAAGCTAGAACACTTAATGAAAGACAAGGCGTTGAGTGAAAGAGAAGTGGGCGCTCAACTTATTAATGAAACGCTATCCTATGCAGAAAGCAGCGTATGTAGGAGAAAAACATTGTTGTATTATTTTGGAGAGGAGTATGACGATTCAAAAAGTTGCGGACATTGCGATAACTGTTTGCATCCTAAAGAAAAAATAGAAGCAAAAGAAAGCGCGGCTATTGTTCTTAAGGCAATTAAAGCGTTGGGCGAGCACTTTACAATAGATTATCTTCTTTTGATTCTAACAGGAAAGGCGACCAATCAAGTACAAATGTACCGCCATGAAACACTGGATGTTTTTGCAAGCGGCAACGATCAAGAGCCACACTATTGGAATAGTTTGGTTAGACAAATGTTATTAAGCGGCTTATTGGAAAAAGATATTGTAGAATACGGTGTTTTAAAAATCACCAAAAAAGGAACCGCTTTTCTTAAAAAACCTATTTCATTTAAAATTGTATTAAACAACTTATTTGAAGAAGCAAACGCCGATGAAGACGAAGCGGAAATAGCAGAAGCAGGTGCGGGGGCAACAGACGATAAGCTTTTTGAACTTCTTAAAGACATTAGAAAAAAAGTAGCCAAAGAAAAAAACTTGCCGCCATTTGTTATTTTTCTTGAACGCTCCCTAGAAGACATGGCTGTCATGTATCCAACTACGTTAGATGAGCTGGAAAAAATAAGTGGTGTGAGTAAAGGAAAGGCTATTCGATATGGAAAACCGTTTATTGATTTAATTACAAGCTATATTGAAGAAAATGAGGTAATAAGACCAGATGACTTTGTAATGAAGAGCGTGTTAAATAGAAACAACAATAAAATTTTTATAATACAAAACGTAGATAAAAAAATACCTCTAGAAACAATTGCAAAAAACAAAGAGCTACGCATTGATGAGTTGTTAGAAGAGATGGAAACAATTGTTGCCAGTGGCACTAAATTAAATTTAAACTATGCTATCAATGATATGGTAGATGAGTACGAACAAGCTGAAATTATTGAGTATTTTAAAAGTTGCGAAAGCGCCTCTCTTCAAATTGCACTAGAAGAATTAGCAGAGGGTAATTTTAATTGGGAGCAACTAAAGCTAATGCGCATCAAATTCTTGTGTGAATATGGTAACTAATTTTATCAATTAGTGCCTATTTTATATAAATTCCCTTATTTTTGCTGCCCCGAAAGGACAAAAAGGTGCGGTAGCTCAGTTGGTAGAGCAATGGACTGAAAATCCATGTGTCGCCGGTTCAACCCCGGCCCACACCACAAACAAAACCCACGATCTCTCGTGGGTTTTGTATTTCAGTGCGCAGTCTCTCAAAATTCAACAGATTAATTATTCTCGTTGTTTCAGCCTGTTTATCCCAAAATCCCTTCATTGTTTGGGCGTGTTCTTCACCTGATGCCTGATGTAGGAGCGGAATGACCCCTCCGTCTTATGACCGGAAATAGACACGAATGTCATAACGGGTACTCCTAATAAGTACATATTAGTACAAAATGAGCTAAGAACGGTATGGGTAGTCAAGTTCTTCCTTTTCATCTTTTCCTCAATCTCCTTCCTTCGGTTTGAATTGTTGTCCGAAAAAATCCCACATAGTCTTTGTTTACGAATCCTATTATATTTGTAACTGAGCTGAAAGAATCAATCCCAAGGCTTATAATTAGGATTAACTTTACTTAGAACAGCTGCACCCGCACCCATTGTATAGGTATATTTACCATAAGTATATGAAGGACAATAATTGACCCAATATGTGTAATCATCACAACCTTTTACTTTTATTGAGTAATACTTAGTACCATCATTATTTCTATCAACACCTACTATTGCGCCATCAAATTGTTCTTGTATTTGACAAGTTTTCGGCGTTCCCCATTCACCACTGTTTCCCATGGCTGTCCATAATGTTGCATTATTGTTTTTGATTGTTATTTTAATCCAAAGGTTATCGTTTGGTGTAGAAGCAAAAGTTCCTTGAAAATACTTGAGAAACTCCTGTCCCTTTGAAGAACCGCTTTGAGCAAAAATAATTGGGCTTAAAGTAAAAAATAGAATAGTTGTTAATAGAAACTTTTTCATGTTGTATAATTAAGATTAATGTAATAATTAACCAACAAAATATAATAAGTTTTTTATATAACAGTGTTTTTTCTTTAAAAAAGCAATATTAGTTGATTGGTTTATATGATTTTGAGATTTTATAGTTCAGAGTAGGGCTTATTAATTTGCTAAGTATTCCTAACTATTGTTTTCTATTTACAAAAAGAGGAATGGTGTTGTTCTAAATTTCCCAAATAGTTCATCATTTACTCCAAGTGCTGTTTGTGTTCCTCAATAAAATGGGGTTATCTAATATTCTAAAAACTATTTCGTATAGTCTTTAACCCAACTAAGTATGAGTGTGCGGAACCGTGCGCGAAAATATCAAAGGCCTACAGTTATAAACACTTTTAATTAGATTTAAAACCATTATGTATAATATTGATTTTTGAAAACTTGTATTTTTAAGGGATTTTATAAAATTATCTGTGACCTCGGCCCACACCACAAACAAAACCCACGAAAATCGTGGGTTTTTTGTTTTATATGCTTAGTTTATTTTAAAATTACCAGGGCTCTTTTACCCCAAGCGGATGTTGGCTAATTCTACGAGTAAGTACCAATACGTATAAAACGATAGTATTATAACCCAATTTTAAAACTATTGCCTATCAATAGTTGGAAGCTGTTGTAAGGGAGTTTACTTTTATATCACAAACAATCCAACTCCTAAAAAAACCAAATGATCCTTATCCAATCCAATGAAAAAAACCATGGCTTCCAAATCCTAAAAAACAAATAACTATTCGCCCGAAGCCAAAATATTAAACCCCGGATCAACCGGGGTTTTTTAATTACTTTCTATTAGCTCTATGAAAAAATAGGGATCAATGGACGATCGAAAATCTAACTCATGAAGGTCTTCTCCCATTTCCATCAGTAAGGTTTGTTTGCATTTTCTTAATTGTAATAAGCATTCATCTTCAGAATGATTAATGAACAAATTAGGTAACAGCCCTACAGCAGACGCATCCCAATTAGACTCTTCCATTAAATGTGCGCTTGAGAGACTTATTAACTCGACGGGCCGTGCTTTTCTATGTGGGTGGTTTTTTAAAAAACTACTACCAGATACCAATATTACCTCCGTTTGTGCCATAATTAAGTGTTTTTACTTATCT
>CANFJP010000040.1 GCA_947447485.1 Chitinophagaceae bacterium | reverse complement strand
AAAGACCTTCCGTTGAATATAAAACTATTAACAGGATCTACTACCGCAAAATAAAGAAGGCTTGTTCTTCAGGGTTGCGAAGAGGGGGCTGTTACTATTTTAATTGGAACACATGCAATCATTGAAGATAAAGTGGTGTTTAAAAATCTTGGGTTCTCTGTTGTGGATGAACAACACAAATTTGGAGTGGCACAAAGAGCTAAATTATGGAAAAAGAGTGTTGTGCCCCCACACGTATTGGTTATGACTGCTACGCCCATTCCTAGAACACTTGCTTTAACGGTTTATGGAGACCTTGATTTTAGCGTAATTGACGAGTTGCCTCCCGGAAGACAGCCTATTACAACTGTTCAAAGAAATGAAACCGCTCGACCACAAGTAATGGACTTTATAAAAGAGCAATTGCAACTAGGACGTCAGGCATATGTAGTTTATCCTTTAATTGAAGAAAGCAGCAAATTGGATTTCGAAAACTTGATGAAAGGATTTGAGGAAGTAAAATCATTTTTTCCGGAACCAGCTTACTGGATTAGTATGGTGCATGGTAAACAAACTGCCGCACTCAAAGAAACAAACATGAATCGGTTCGTGCAGGGCGACACGCAAATTTTGGTAGGCACTACTGTAATTGAAGTGGGCGTAAATGTTCCCAATGCATCCGTAATGGTGATAGAAAGCTCGGAAAAATTCGGCCTATCTCAATTGCATCAACTAAGAGGTAGGGTAGGAAGGGGTGCCGATAAAAGCTATTGTATTTTACTGACCGGACAAAAAATATCGCAAGATGCCAGAGAGCGCTTAAAAATGATGGTAAGTACAAATGATGGATTTAAGATATCCGAGAAGGACTTAGAATTAAGAGGCCCAGGAGAAATTGAAGGGACAAGACAAAGCGGTACGCTTCAATTCAAATTGGCAAATATAGTAGACGATAAAATCATCCTCGAAGCAGCAAGAAATGCAGTGGAAGCAATGCTTACAAAAGATGCAGACCTGATTTCGCCCGACAATCAGCCGCTTAAAACCTTCCTTCAACTTCAAAAGACGAAGACTCGCTGGAGTAAAATTGCCTAAGAATTATTCATTTATAATCATCGATTTTTTTTACGATTTTTGTATAAAGAGAAATTCATGGAGCCTGTAGAAGCAGCGAATAATAATTTTCACAACCATCTTGCTGATTTTAAAAGAATTGTTGGAGATCAGTTTGTTTTCATTGATACTGAAAGCAAAAATAAATATGCCCATGATGAAACAGAAAACTTACATTTTTTACCAGACATTATCATTAAGCCACGGACAACTGAGGAGATTAGTGCCGTAATGAAGATTTGCAATGCCCACAAAATACCCGTTACACCAAGAGGTGCAGGAACCGGCTTAACGGGTGGAGCATTGGCGCATAAGGGTGGTGTGTTGATTTCATTTGAGAGAATGAACAGCATCATTGATATTGATGAAAGAAATCTTCAGGTTACAACAGAGCCAGGAGTGATCACCGAGGTATTGCAAAATGCAGTTAAAGAAAAAGGATTGTTTTATCCGCCAGATCCCAGTAGCAAAGGCAGTTGCTTTATTGGAGGAAATATTGCTGAAAATAGTGGCGGTCCCAAAGCAGTGAAATATGGCGTTGTAAAAGATTATGTGTTGAATTTAGAAGTAGTGCTGCCTAGTGGAGATATTATCTGGACGGGCGCTAATGTGTTAAAAAATTCTACTGGGTACAATCTTACTCAATTAATGGTGGGAAGTGAGGGTACGCTTGGATTGGTTACGAAAATCGTGTTGAAACTGCTGCCTCATCCAAAACATGATCTCTTGATGCTCGTTCCATTTAATAGTTTGGAAAAAGCCGGCGCAGCTGTTAGTGCAATATTTAGAGCAGGGTTTACCCCTAGTGCATTGGAGTTGGTTGAAATTGATGCGTTGAAAATAGTAAGTGATTTTGTTGATAGTACAGCCTTTCCTGTTAGTGATGATATAGCGGCACATCTTATCATTGAATTAGATGGCAATCATCCTGAAACATTGATGAGCGAGATGGAAGCAATTGCCGTTGTGTTGGCTGATTTTGATTGCGGCGAAATATTTTTAGCAGAGGATGCACAGCAAAAAGCAGCGCTGTGGAAATTGCGTCGACGAGTAGCAGAAGCAGTTAAATTAGCTGGGTATACTATTGAAGAAGATACGGTTGTTCCTAGAGCCGAATTGCCTGCTTTGATAAAAGGGGTAAAAGAATTGGGCAAAGAATATGATTTTAAAGCAGTTTGTTATGGTCATGCGGGCGACGGGAATTTACATGTAAGAATCAAAAAAGAAGGAAGCATATATAGTTTAAATAATCCTGATGTAATTCCTGCGCTTACTGCATTGTTTAAGTTGGTAAAATCCTTGGGAGGCACTATTAGTGGTGAACATGGAATTGGTTTGATTCAAAAAGAGTATATGGGAATTGTGTTTACAGATGCTGATCTTCAATTGATGAGAGGTATCAAGAAGGTTTTCGATCCCAACAATATATTGAATGATGGAAAAATATTTGATTTGAATTAAACGATTTGATTTTAAAATTATCTAAACGTTGCTTCGAAATTGATAAATAATTAATTACTTATAAAAATTTAAAAATCACCTTATGAAAAAAACATTGCTATCAGTCATTTTAATTGTTGTTTCTTTTTCAATTTTTGCACAAGAGGAAGAAAGCGAAAAGTTTTTTAAAAAGGAAAACCTCTTTACGGGGGGAACAGTCAATCTTTCCTTTGGCAATTTGTCAACTGCGTTGGGCGTGAGTCCTTTTGTAGGGTATAGTTTAAATAAATATGTTGATGTGGCAGCAACGTTGGGTGTAAATTATATTTCTCAAAGAGATTACAATGTAGTGGGTGATAAACTACGCCAGACAGTTTATGGTCCTGGTGCATTTGTAAGGTTGTTTCCTGTTAAATTCTTGTTTGCACAAGCACAGTATGAATTTAATTTAATCAGACAAAAATATATCCCTGCTGCTGGAAGCGGCTATTCTCTTGATAAATTAAAATTAGATGCTCATAGTGTTTTATTGGGCATGGGTATTGCAAGTGGAAGAAGTTTTCCTTATCAAAAATCATATTATTATTTTTCCATCATGTGGGATGTGGCCAATGCTCCTTATTCTCCTTATAAGGATAATTTAAAAAGAGCTGTCCCCATCATTAGGGCTGGATATAATATTGCATTGTTTCAGGGAAGAAGATAGTCTACAAGTAATTTAATATATCTGCTGGGTTTTGTAATATTTTCATTTTTTCATTTGGATGAAAGTATAAAAAGTCTTCCTCATGCATTTTATGAATATGGTTAATGAGATGGTCATAGAATCCATCGGTATTTAAAAAGAAGACAGGCTTGTTATGGATATTTAATTGATTCCAGGTAAGCATTTCAAAAACCTCATCTAATGTTCCATAGCCTCCGGGTAAAATGATTGCAGCGTCGCATTTTTCGTATAACATTACTTTTCTAGCATGCATATTGTCAACAATGTGTAATTCTGTAAGTGCGTCATGCTGATGTTCTAATTGGCTGAGTAATGCAGGGATGATGCCCACTACTTTTCCTTCTTTTTCTAATGCAGCGTTTGCCACAGCCGCCATAAGTCCTTTGTTTCCGCCACCATATACCAGTGTAATCTTTTTTTCAGCAAGCAAGTGGCCTAGCTGTATGCTATGCTCTTTAAAATGAGGATTTTTGCCCGTTTTACTACCACAAAAAACAGTGATCGATTCTATAGCCATAATTCAATTTTGAAGCAAAGGGAAAGCAAATTTGTTTATCTTCAAAAATTATTTATTTGTGTAGATTATTAAAACCAATAAATTCATGTCTGCAGGCCTATTATTTTCCTTTGTAATTGCTTATTTTATATTGCTGTTATTAGTAGCTTGGTATACATCCAAGGGGTCTAATAACGATTCATTTTTTATAGGAAACAAAAAGAGTAATTGGATGCTAGTTGCTTTTGGGATGATTGGTACGTCACTCAGTGGCGTCACTTTTGTAAGTGTGCCAGGTGGAGTGGGAAGCGCTAATTTTTATTATTTTCAAATTGTATTGGGGTATTTATTAGGATACTTGGTGATTGCATTTGTGTTGTTGCCATTGTATTATCGAATGAATTTAACCAGTATTTATACCTATTTAGAAAAGAGGTTTGGCGTAAATGCACACAAGGCAGGCGCATCGTTTTTTATTTTATCAAGAGCGGTGGGTGCAACAGCGAGGCTTTACCTTGTTATCAATATTTTGCAAATTTTTATTCTAAATAAATTAGGCATTCCTTTTATAGCCACCACCTTTGTTATTCTGTTAATGATTTTGTTGTACACTTTTGAAGGAGGGGTAAGAACAATTATTTATACAGACACATTGCAAACAACGGGAATGTTGTTGGGGTTGATTGTTTGCATTGTTTTTATTATCAAAGCACTCGGCACTGATTTCTCAGGAGCGCTTACTTTGTTATCTGATAAAGGGTATACACAAATTTTTAATACAGATGTAAAAGCCAGTTCTTTTTTCTTAAAGCATATTATTGGGGGAATGTTTATTGCCATTGCCATGACAGGTCTTGATCAAGAGATGATGCAGAAAAATATAAGCGTTAAAAATTTAAAAGACTCTCAGAAAAATATGATGAGTTTTACGGCTGTGTTGATGATTGTTAATTTCTTGTTTTTATTTTTAGGAGGTATTTTGTATTTATATGCTGATTCAAAAGGGATCAAAGCTCCGCCAGATGATCTATTCCCAACCATTGCATTGAGTCCTGCCTTTAGTGGAACCATTGGAGTGTTGTTTATTATTGCATTGATATCTGCTTTGTTTCCTAGTGTAGATGGCGCCATCACTTCATTGACATCATGTTTTTGTATTGACATATTGGGGTTAAATAAAATGGAAGCGAGCGAACAGCAGAAAAAAAATACCAGATTAAAAGTTCATTTTGGCTTTGCTATTTTATTTTTCATGCTAGTATTAATATTTAAAGCGGTGAATGATAAGTTGATTATCGATTTCATATTAAAATTTGCAGGCATTACGTATGGCCCATTACTGGGGCTTTTTGCATTCGGTATTTTAACAAAACGCAGTTTGAATGATCGGTTAGTTTGGCTCGTTTGCATTGTTGCTCCCTTATTGGCTTTAGGAGTAGATGTAATTAGTAGTCCGGAATGGTATGAGAAGAAATTGCATATTTCACTTGGGCTAACTTCTTTTTCCGAAAATATATTTGCTGGGTATAAGATCGGGAATGAGCTTATATTAATTAATGGAATTTTTACATTTGTGGGCTTGTTAATCATTTCAAAAAAATCAAATAATACAAAAGTTTAACATGGAGTTAATCAATGGTATAGTAGAAGCATATGTTAAACAATTTTCATCTCCTGTAGATGTGCTGCTTACTGAAAACGAAGCATTTACTTTGTCAACACATGAGCATGCTCACATGCACAGCGGAAGCTTTCAAGGCAAACTACTAGAATTGATTAGTAAAATGATTAAACCCTCAAGAGTCCTTGAAATAGGGACTTTTACAGGGTTTAGTGCAATTTGTTTGTCGAAAGGTTTGACAGAAGAGGGTGTTTTGCATACCATTGAAATAAGAGAAGAAGATGCTGCAATGGCTTCCTCGTTCTTTAAAAAGGCTGGCATTGAACAGAAGATTAAACTTCACATAGGAAATGCTATGGAAATCATTCCTACATTAAAAGAATCATGGGATTTGATATTTATTGATGCAGACAAAGTGAATTATATTGAATATTACGAATTAACTTTGCCTATGCTAAAGGCGGGCGGTTGGATGTTAGCCGACAATGTGTTGTTTCATGGCCAGGTGTTAGAAAGTTCTATAAAAGGGAAAAGCGCTAAAGCGATTCATGCTTTTAATCAACACGTCGCATCGGATCATCGGGTGGAGTTAGTGATGCTGACAGTGAGAGATGGGCTTTCTTTAATCAGAAAATTGTAGTGTATGCAGAAATTATTTTTATTTATTGTACTTCTTTTTAATCTCGTTCTTGCTTCTGCACAAGACATGAGTGCTCAGCAATACATAGATGCCTACAAAGACATAGCTATCAGTGAGATGGTAAGATCGGGCGTGCCTGCTTCTATTACGATAGCACAAGGATTGTTGGAAACTGAAAATGGCAATAGTGATCTTGTAAAAAAATCAAACAATCATTTCGGTATTAAATGTAAAAGTTCTTGGGATGGTGAGAGGGTGTATCATGATGATGATGCTTCAGGAGAATGTTTTAGAAAGTACAATACAGCAGAAGAAAGTTATAAAGATCACAGCGACTTCTTAAAAGGGAGGAGTCATTATGCTTTTTTATTTAAGTTAGATCCTACAAATTATAAAGGATGGGCATATGGCTTAAAAAAAG
This sequence comes from Chitinophagaceae bacterium, assembly GCA_947447485.1. GTDB lineage: Bacteria > Bacteroidota > Bacteroidia > Chitinophagales > Chitinophagaceae > Ferruginibacter. The sequence goes on along the minus strand of CANFJP010000040.1, from coordinate 9,153 downwards.
CAGGATATGCCACCAATCCTCGATATCCACAAATGTTAATCAAAAGCATAGAAGATTTTAATCTTAATCAATATAGTTTAGCTGCTTTGACTAAAATGGATTCTGGTCAATTGTCGGCTCAAGAAAAAGCGAATGTTGATTCTTCCGCCGCATTGTCCAATACAAAATCTATCAATGGGGTAAAGGCTGTTTTTGCTCTCAAAGGAACTTCCTTGCTAGCCATTGCAATTAAAAATAATATCTCATTGGCGAGTCTTTTAGAGTATAATGGATTGAAAAATGATGGTATGCTTGATCAGGATGGTTGGATATTATTAGAAGATAAAAAAAATAAATTGTTGGTGGATAGATTTTTTCCTAATCGTCATGCAAAGAACAATACCCATATTCACGAGGTGAAACCCAAGGAAGGATTGTATAGTATCTCTAAGAAATACAGTGTTTCTGTAAAAGATTTAAAAGAATGGAACAATTTACAATCCGATGATTTGCAAGTTGGCCAAAAATTAATTATTTCAAAATAACATACACATGTCAGTTATCCAATTGCACGATAAAAAATTTACCCCTTATCTTACTGCTAGCCAGATTGATATTGAAATTAAGCGCATTGCTGCCGAAATCAACGAATCATATAAAGACAAGAAGCCATTGTTTATTGCTATACTTAATGGCTCCTTTATGTTTGCTTCTGATTTATTTAAAGAACTGACAATCGATGTAGAAATCTGTTTTATTAAACTCGCTTCTTATAAAGGAACAAAAAGTACAGGTCAAGTGATTACGTCTATCGGCTTAGATGCCACTTTAAAAGACAGGCACGTGGTAGTGATTGAAGATATTGTAGATACAGGTAAAACCATGAATGAATTCTTACCCCAGCTTAAAAATCAAAGCCCTGCATCACTTAAAATTGCTACTCTTTTACACAAGCCCGATGCATTAATATATCCTATTCATCTTGATTATATCGGTTTTAATGTTCCCAATAAATTTTTGTTGGGGTTTGGCCTTGATTATGATGGATTTGGACGTAACTTGAAAGAGATTTATCAGTTGATTGAGGCGGAATAGTATTTATACATATTTTCCATTTGGGATATAATAGCTTTTAAATTATTGTTATTCCTTGAAAAAACTCACTTTATATTGTATTCTCGTTATTGTAGCATTCCCTGCATACAGTCAGTATTATCTAAGGGGTGAAATAAAAGACGAAAAAAACCGCCCACTTCCAGACGCTAAAATTTTTGTACTTTCTTCCAGATCATTTTATGTTTCAGGTGCCAATACCGGCGACTTTGGCATTACAGTAAAAAATTTATACGATTCTCTTACCATTTCGCTGGATGGATACGAAACTCGTACAGTGGGAGTAAAAGCAGATCAATGGCAAACAATTATTTTAAAAATTTCTGCAGATGTTGCAAGTAAAAACAAGCCCAAGTTAATTTCTATCACAAAGGATCTCCACCAAGTTGAGAAAAACAATGTCTTTTCTAGTGATGAAACTTATTTCCAATTAGTAGAGAATGATTTTGTTAAACCGGTTGACTATCCCAACACAGGATTTTCATTAAATGTAAACAAAGCTTCTTATAGCAATGTTCGTCGTTTTTTGAATACTGGTAGTCAGGTGCCACCTGATGCAGTTAGAACGGAGGAGTTGGTTAATTATTTTAATTTGTACTATCACACTCCAGTAGAGGAGAATATTTTTAATATTGATTCAAAGACAACTACTTGTCCTTGGAATAAAAACGACCAGCTGCTTTATTTAAATATCAGTGCAAAAAAAATAGACTTAGATAAAGTACCTCCTGGAAATTTTGTTTTTTTAATTGATGCTTCGGGTAGCATGGATATGCCTAATAGACTGCCACTCCTTAAGGCCGCCTTTCAACTTTTTGTGCAAAACCTCCGACCTATTGATACCATATCAATAGTAACCTATGGTGGGTTTGTGCGCATTTGGCTCAAGCCAACTTCTGGAGCAGATAAGGCTGTAATACTCAAATCAATCGAAGAGCTAGAAGCAGAAGGGGATACCCCTGGCGAGTCGGCTATCAAAGTAGCTTATCAATTAGCAAGAACAACATTTAACAAGCAAGGCAACAACCGAGTGATATTAGCTACAGACGGAGATTTTAATGTAGGAGAAACTTCTGAAAAAGCATTGGATGAACTGATATCTAAGCAACGTCAGTCAGGAATATATCTTACTTGTTTAGGAGTAGGGATGGGAAATTTCAAAGACTCCAAATTGCAAACGCTTGCTAAAAAAGGAAATGGCAATTATGCTTATTTGGATAATTTGTATGAAGCAGAAAGGGTTTTGGTAAAAGAAATTTCTCAAACATTGTATGCAGTAGCCGATGATGTGTACATGAATGTTCAATTTAATCCTTCATTCATAAATCAATATAGATTGATTGGGTTTGATAACAGAAAGGATGCGCTATTAGATAAAGAAAACGATTTGGAAGGCGGTGAAATTGGAAGTGGAAGCAGTGTGCTGGCTATTTTCGAAATATCGCCTACTGAAAAATTTACAAATAATAATTTAACACCAACCAATCAAATTGCCACGCTTGAACTAAAATATAGAAAAGTAAATGATACTATTGCTAGCAGAATTTCCTATAATGTTTTTGATAGGGTTGCTAATATAGATAGTGTGGATAGAAATATTCAATTTGCTGCTGCTGTTACTATGTTTGCGTTAAAACTAAAAGGCTCTACATTAATTGGTGGGATAGATTGGCCTTTTATTGCAGCATTCGCTAAAAAAGCCGCTGATGAAAACGACTACTTACAACAAGAATTTTTGTTGTTGGTAGCAAAGGCCCAAAAATTATATGGTTCCAAAAAAAGAAGGAAATCAATATTCTAACCAAACATTTCTCTGACTTTATCAAAGAATGATTTTTCGTTTTTCTCTGGCTTTGGTTCAAAACTTTTCGACTGCCCCATTTTTTCTAGCATTGTTTTTTCTTCCTCGCTTACATTTTGAGGAGTCCAGATGTTTACATGGATCAATTGATCACCTTTCTCATAGCTATTTACATTGGGGAATCCTTTCCCTTTTAATCTAAATATTTTACCACTTTGTGTTCCAGGGGGAATTTTTATTTTAGCTCTTCCATCAATGGTAGGCACTTCTACTTGTGTTCCAAACACTGCGTCTGGGAATGAAATATAGAGATCAAAGCCTACATTGAGTCCGTCTCTTTGTAATTGTGCATGTGGTTCTTCTTCTATAAGCACGATGAGATCTCCTGTGCTTCCTCCTCTTTCACCTACATTTCCTTTACCGCTTAGGCTCAATTGCATTCCTTCTTGAACACCTGCAGGAATTTCAATGGTAACGGTTTCTTCGCCGTATGCTCTGCCTTCTCCTTTACAATTGGTACATTTCACCGTGATAGTGGTTCCGTCACCATTACATGTAGGGCAAGTCGTTACTGTTTGCATTTGCCCAAGAAAAGTATTTTGAACACGTTTTACTTGCCCACTGCCACTACAAGTACCACAGGTTTGCACACTGTTTTTATCTTTTGCTCCAGAACCCTGACAAGTAGTACATTTTACATATTTCTTTATCTTAATTGTTTTGCTAGCTCCTTTAGCCATTTCCTCAAAGTTCAATTTGATCTTCACCCTAAGGTTACTGCCTCTTGTGCCTTGGGCACGACCCCCACTTCTTCGACCACCGCCTCCAAAAAAACTACCAAACCCTTCATCTCCAAAAACATCTCCAAATTGACTAAAAATATCATCCATGTTCATTCCTCCTCCACCAAATCCACCACCTCCGCTTCTTCCTTGAGCAAATGCATTGTGACCAAATCGATCGTATTGTGCTTTCTTGTCTGAATCGTTTAATATTTCATATGCTTCCGCCGCTTCTTTGAATTTGTCTTCTGCACTTTTATCTCCGGGATTTCTATCCGGATGATATTGCATAGCAACTTTTCTGTAAGCTTTTTTAATTTCCTCCTGTGAAGCATTTTTGTTAACGCCTAGAATTTCGTAATAATCTCTTTTTGTTGCCATATGTGTTTCTGTATGCTGAAAGTTATTTTCAAGACAGCTCTCAAACATTCTTAAGTAAATGGTTGAGAGCTTGTGTTATCTATTTTCCCACCACTACTTTAGCGAATCGGATAATTTTATCGTTAAGGTAATATCCTTTCTCAAGCTCATCTACCACTTTCCCTTTTAATGCTTCGCCCATATCTACTTCAGTAATTGCTTCATGTTTTTCTACATCAAAATCATTGTGCATACTTTCCATAGCGGTTAATCCTTTCTGTTGAAGAATTGTTCTAAGTTTATTAAATACGAGTAAATTCCCTTCCAAAGAAATTTTCATATCATCGGATGTTTTCATTTGCTTTTCAGCTCGGTCGCAATCATCTATTACTTCAAGAAGTGAAATGATTGTTTCTTTCCCGGCAGTTTGAATGAGTTCAATTCTTTCTTTAGCTGTACGACGCTTGAAATTATCAAAATCAGCAAACAAACGCAGATATTTATCTTTTTGTTCTGCTAATTCAGCGGATAGCTTGATGATTTCTATATCATCAGTGTTTTGATCAGCCATCTCAGCACTTTCTTGCTTGTTGTCTTCCCTTATGTCTGGCATGGGACTCTCTTCAGTGGGCAAATTGTTTTCTTCCATCATAACTTATTAAAATGTTTGCAAAAGTACGATAGTCAAACATTTTGCCAATGAATGATTTGCAGTCATTTTGACACAAAAAAAGGGGGGATTGTTTGGGGAGGAGAAGAATTAAGACGAAAAAGCTATTTTACCACTTGAAATTTACCTGATTCAGTGATATTGCCATTTTTGTCTCTCAATTGAAAAATGTAGATACCTCTGTAAAATTCGTCGAGGTTAATACTCATGCGAGTAGAAGTGCTTTTAACTTCATAAACCTTTTTCCCCATGAAATTAAAGATTAGCAATGAAAAGCTATTGTTATAGTCGCGCTGAAGATCGAAATTGATTATGCTGGTAGCGGGATTGGGGTAAAATTTTATTATTTTATTAATCGCATTACTAGGGTCTGTTACAGGCCTTTCTTGTGCGAAACCATTCAAGGAAATAGCAATGGTTAAAACTAATATGTAAAGTATTTTTCTCAACAACATAAAGTTAACAGATTTGTCGTTTAACCCATTAATAAATCTAGCCAAATAAATGTAAAAATTGAGCGTTGAACCCTATTTTATTCTTTCTAGTATTTCATTTATTTTTTCAAAGTTGGGTAAATCTCCCGCGCTTTCTAATACTTCCGCATATTGAATAACTCCTTGTTTATCAACAATAAAAGCCGCTCTCTTGCTTACCCCTTTCATTTCCATGCCCGTAAATGAATCATAGATGGCATCATAGGCTGTGGAAACTTCTTTATTAAAATCGCTCAATAGAGTGAAGTTGTATTCTTGTTCTTCTTTAAATTTTGCTAGGGTAAATACTGAATCTACTGATATGCCCAACACTTGTGCATTAACATCATTGTATCTGCTTATATCATCTCTTACAGAACAAAGTTCTTTAGTGCAAACGCCTGTAAACGCTTGAGGAAAGAATAGAATTAAAACATTCTTATTACCAGAAAAGTCGCTTAGACTTACTTTTTCGTTTATGGAAGTATGCAAAGTGAATACTGGTGCTTTTTGTCCTTGTTGAAGTGGCATAAAATTATTTTTTTGTAAATATAAGTGTTGCAAAATAATAAACATCTTATTTATAGAAAAGGTTGAGTAATCTTTTTTAATTTTTAATAGCCAGTATATTTTGTGATGCTTATATTCTGTATCTGCTCATAAAAAATCATTAATTTTAAGTATGACAATTTCAACCATACTTACTTTATTAGAAAAAGTGGCTCCTCCTTATCTGCAAGAGTCCTATGACAATGCAGGGTTAATTATAGGCGATGGTGAATGGGAGTGTGGTGGGGTGCTGGTTGCGCTAGATGCCACGAATGAAGTGATCATGGAAGCTATTGAAAAAAAGTGCAACTTGGTGGTAGTACATCATCCCATTATTTTCAAAGGGCTAAAAAAAATTAATGGTAAAAATTATGTGGAGCAGGCAATCATATCAGCTATTAAAAATGACATTGCTATCTATGCTATCCATACCAATCTTGATAATGTCATTGATGGAGTGAATGGTAAAATTGCGGATAAGCTTGGACTTATCAATAGAAGTATACTTGAACCCAAAAATCAATTAATACAAAAACTGGTTGTGTTTGTTCCTATTGCGAACAAAGATCAGTTGCTACATGCCCTATTTGAGGCGGGTGCTGGCAACATAGGGAATTATAGTGAGTGTAGTTTTGTTTCTGAAGGAACAGGAACTTTTAAACCAGGTGAGAATGCTCGTCCTTTTTCGGGTAAAATGGGAGAGCAGCATTCCGACAATGAACTTAAAATAGAAGTTGTTTTTCCAATATGGTTGCAGCGTCAAATTTTATCTGCAATGAAACTAGCGCACCCTTATGAAGAAGTGGCTTATGAAGTTTTTACGCTAGACAATTCAAATCAGCTGTTTGGTAGTGGGCTTGTAGGAGAATTAACTGTACCAATGGATGAAAATGATTACCTAAAACACATTAAAAAAGTATTTAATATAAGTATAGTAAAGCATACTAGTTTGCTCAATAGGCCAATTAAAAGGGTGGCGGTTTGTGGGGGGGCGGGAAGCTTTCTAACGACCGCTGCTATTGCAAAAGGGGCAGATATTTTTATTACGGGGGATGTTAAATACCATGAGTTTTTTGATGCTGAACAAAAGTTGGTTATTGCCGATATTGGACATTTTGAGAGCGAACAGTACACAATTGATCTTTTGGCTGATGTTTTGAGGCAAAATTTCCCTAACTTTGCCGTCCTTAAAACCGGTGTTCTTACCAATCCTGTTCACTATTCTTAGCATAGGCTATTTGAATTTAAATGAATGATTGGGTTAATGAATTACCGAGCAAAATAAATTATAAACTATTATGGCTGCAGTAAAAGAATTTTCGATTGAAGAAAAATTAACTTCTCTGGTTCGCTTACAAAAAATTGATAGTAAGCTCGATGAAATTCAAATTCTCAAAGGTGAATTGCCGATGGAGGTTAAAGATCTCGAAGATGAAATTGAAGGACTTCATGCTCGTCAAACACGTGTAGAGGAAGAAATCAATGGAATTCAGGAATTTATTGAGCAAAAAAAAGAAGGCATTAAGGAAGCTCAAGCATTGTCAAAAAAATACGAAAAGCAAAGCGAGAACGTTAAGAACAATCGTGAGTTTGAAGCAATCAATAAAGAAATTGAAATGCAGCAGTTGGAAGAGAAGCTTTGCGAAAAGCATATCAAAGATGCAACAGAAGAAATTGCTGATAAGGCACGCCAGTTAGAACTTGCTAAAAAAGCAGTGTCTACAAAAGAAACCAATCTAAGTGGAAAGAAATCGGAGTTAGAGAAAATCATTAGCGAAACTGAAAAAGAAGAAAAGCATTATAACAAAGATGCTTCTGCAGCAAGAACACAAGCTGACGAACGTTTATTAATGAGTTATGATAGAATTCGTAAAAATTACCGCAATGGCCTTGCAGTCGTTCCTGTTGAAAGAGACAGTTGCGGAGGTTGCTTTCACGCTATTCCACCACAAAAACAAAGTGAAATCAAGTTGCGTAAAAAAATTACTGTTTGCGAAAACTGCGGACGAATCCTAGTTGATGCAGAGTTAAGTGACTCAGTAACCGTTAAATAGTCTGTTTTTTAAAATGATATTTTAAAGCCTATTCTAAAGAGTAGGCTTTTTTGATGATGTTCACTTTTGTAAATACTTAATATTGGCTTTGGCTATGCATCTTCCCAACTTTTCATTAATTTGCTAGTAATACCATGCTACAAAGACTTCACATACAGAACTATGCTATTATTGATGACTTGTCTATCAATTTTTCTGATCAGTTAAATATTATTACGGGCGAAACGGGAGCGGGTAAAAGTATTTTAATGGGGGCGCTCAATTTAATCCTTGGACAAAGAGCGGATAGCAGTGTATTATATAGTAGTGACAAAAAATGTATTGTAGAAGGAGTCTTTCAAATTAAATCCAACCAAGCGCTTCAATATTTTTTCACAACCAATGAACTTGATTTTGAATCAGAGCTATTGGTAAGAAGAGAAATCTCTTCGAATGGAAAATCTAGAAGTTTTATAAACGACACTCCTGTAAATCTTTCTCAGGTAAAAGCATTGGGGATATTGCTAGTTGATCTTCATCAACAATTTGATACACTGGATATAAATTCAGAAAATTTTCAACGTGAAGTGCTCGATGCATTTGCCGATAATGGCCCTTTACTGATAGAGCTGACCTCTCAATTTGATTCATATACGAAGACTAAAAAACTATTGGATCAACTCATTCAGCAACAAAGCGCATCAAACAAAGAGTTGGATTACAATCAATTTTTATTTGACGAATTAGAAGAATTGTCTTTAAAAGACAATGAACTAGAACTGCTGGATGCAGAATTGAAAATATTAAACAACGCAGAAAATATTAAGCAACAACTCCATGCTGTAAATGTTGTTTTAAAAGAGAGCGATCAGCCCATTGTTCAGCAATTAAAAGTATTGCAACAAAAGCTAAAGGCGTTGGAGCAATATCATACTGACATAGAGCCTATCACCAAGCGATTGGCTAGTTCAACTATTGAATTACAAGACATATCCGATGAGCTTGAACAGTTGGAAAGCAAAGTGCATTTAGATGATCAAAGAGTGTTGATTATAAATGAAAGACTTTCTAGTGGATACAAATTATTAAAAAAGCATGGTGTTCAAGAAACAGGCCAATTAATTTCCCTTCATCAATCATTGCAGGAAAAATTGCAAAGCGTATTAAATGTTGCTTCTTCCATTGAGTCTCTTGAAAAGGAACAAACTAAACTATATGATGCTTGTTTGCAAACCGCTTCAAAAATTTCTTCCAATAGACAAGGGCAAATAAAATCTTTTGTTTCAAAAGTAAATCAATTGCTTGCTCAAGTGGGAATGCCCAATGCCGAAATTAAAGTTCAATTAACGCCTGCTCCATTAACTGCTGCAGGTATAGATGATATAGCATTTTT
>CANFJP010000039.1 GCA_947447485.1 Chitinophagaceae bacterium | reverse complement strand
TTTTGCAAATGTATAGGTTACTGCGAAATAACCAAAAGTGTTTTTGATCATATAGCTGATTAAAAGATTTATTTATTAACATTTAAACACAGAATTAGTTATTTTTAAGCAATGTTAAGAGCTAAAAACATAGAAAAGAGATATGGCGGGATAGAAGTGCTGAAGGGGGTTGATATACAGGTTCAAAAGGGAGAGATAGTGAGTATTGTGGGCTCATCAGGGGCTGGCAAAAGCACTTTGTTGCACATTGTAGGTACATTGGATAAGCCAGATGCCGGAACGATTGAACTGAATGGGATTAGAACAGACAATCTATTTGGGAAGCAGCTGACTGCTTTTAGAAATCAGCATATTGGGTTTGTCTTTCAATTTCACCATCTATTACCTGAATTTTCAGCCGTAGAAAATGTATGCATCCCTGGTTGGATTGCAGGGAATAAAAGAAACGCCACAACAAAAAAAGCCATCGCCTTGTTGGAAACATTGGGCATGGGACATCGATTAGACAATAAACCTAACCAGTTATCAGGAGGAGAGCAGCAAAGGGTAGCAGTAGCAAGAGCATTGATCAATAATCCTGCAATTGTTCTGGCGGATGAGCCTACAGGAAATCTTGATTCTTCCAATGCCAAAGAATTACATCAGTTATTCATCGACTTGAGAAATAACTTTCAACAAACTTTTTTAATTGTTACTCACAATGAAGAGCTTGCTCAAATGAGTGATAGGATTGTTCAGATGAAAGATGGAAGAATGATAGAGCAGTAACACTACAATTGATATGCTTAGTTATTCAATAAGTTTTTTATAAGGGCAGCTACTTTTTCTGCATTAGGTAACATCGCTTGTTCAAGCGCCATATTCATGGGGACTGCAGGCAAATTCAATGCTCCTATTACTTCTACAGGGGCATCTAAAAATCTAAAGCAAGCTTTCGAAATTCTTCCGGCCAATGCTTCTGAAAATGAGTTATTCTGTTGCTCTTCAGAAAGGATAATACACTTACCATGTTTTTGAACACGGCTAAAAATCAATTCTTCATCTAGTGGGAATAAAGTTCTGAGATCAATGACTTCTACTTTTCCTTCAAATGATTTAGCAGCTGCTTTTGCCCAATATACTCCCATGCCATAGGTTATAATACAACAGCTTTCCCCGTGATTGATTGCTTCCTCCGTTGCATTTAACACAATTGCTCCTTTACCCAAGGGAATAATATAATCCGCATCGGGTTCTATTGTTTTTGCATCTTCTGTTCCGGGTACTTTACTCCAATACAATCCTTTGTGTTCGAGCATGATGACTGGATTGGGATCTAAAAATGCTGCTTTCATTAAACCCTTCATATCGGCTGCATTGGAAGGGTAAACGATTTTAATTCCTTTAATGGTAAGCAAGGTGCTTTCAACACTTCCGCTATGATAAGGCCCCCCCCCACCGTATGCACCAATAGGCACTCTGATGAGTGTTTGCACCGGGAATTTACCACAACTTAAATAACAGCTTTTTGAAATCTCTGTTACCAATTGATTGAAACCCGGATAAATATAATCAGCAAATTGAACTTCTACAATGGGCTTTGCACCTACTGCACTCATGCCTACTGTAGAGCCAATAATATAGGCTTCTTGAATAGCGGTATTAAAAACACGATGATCTCCAAATTGCTCTGCAAGTGTAGCTGCTTCTCTAAAAACACCGCCTAGTCTTCTGCCTACATCTTGTCCGTAGAGAATCGCTTCAGGGTATTCTTCCATGATTTCTCTGATGGCAAACAATGCCGCATCCACCATTAATATTTTTTCTTTATTTGCAGAGGTTCTATTTCCTTTTTCTTCTATCACTGGAGTAGGCACAAATACATGGGTACTTACATTATCAGGATTGGGTTCTGCCGCATCTACTGCCTTTTTAAATTCTCTTTGTACGTTATCTTGTGCTGCTTTTTCTATTGTATTAAGTTCAGCTTCTGCTATGCCTTTTTTTAACAGCACTTTTTTTAGAAGTGGACCAGGATCGTTTTTATAAGAAGCTATTATTTCTTTTTCTTCCCGATAAAAATCTTTTCTTACTCCACTTGTATGATGTCCTAATAAGGGTACTGTTGCATGCACCAACCAGGGTTGTCTTTTGTCTCTCACTTTTCCAATAACATCTTTCATTGTGTCGAAGCACGAAGCAAAATCACTTCCGTCAATACTGATTCTATTGATGCCTTTAAATCCTTCAATATATTCGTAAGCATTCGATGTTCTGGCTTCTTTAGATGTTACGCTAATTCCCCAATCATTATCCTGAACAAGAAAAATGATGGGCAATTGATGTAGTGCTGCAAATTGAAAAGCCTCACTTACTTCCCCCTCTGTAACAGAGGCGTCTCCAAGTGAACAAATCACTACCGGAGAGCTGTTGGCTATGGAGGGGTGTTTTATTTTCTCAAAGTATTGAATCCCTTGTGCTATACCGGTAGTAGGAATTACCTGCATGCCTGTAGCACTGCTTTGATGAATAATAGTAGGCTTGTCTTTCCCTCTGTAATTTGGATGGTTGTAATATTCTCTACCTCCTGTAAAAATATCATCGCCTTTAGCAAGTAATTGCAACATCAGTTCGTAGGGAGAAAATCCTAGGCCCAGCATAATGCTTTCATCTCTATAATAAGGACTGATATAATCGCAGGGTAATAAATTAAATGCAGTGGCAAGTTGAATGGCTTCATGTCCGCGAGAAGTGCTGTGTACATATTTACAGATGCTTCTATTGGCTTCATAGGTATCCGCCATTGCTTTGGCAGTGCACATATGCCGATAGGCATTTAGCAGTATGTTATTGGATGAAGCCATTGGTAAATAAGGAGTAAAAAAAATCCGGAAAGACTTATATGACTTTCCGGAAAATTATTTATTTCATTTTAAATCCTTCTAGAAATTTAGTGGTGAAGTTTCCTTTTCTGAAATCTTCATTTTGCATGAGTTGTAAATGGAATGGAATGGTAGTCTTAATGCCTTCAATAACATATTCACTCAATGCTCTGTGCATGGTATCAATTGCTTCCTCACGTGTTTGTGCCACAGCAATTAGTTTTGCAATCATGCTATCATAATATGGAGGGATTACATACCCTGCGTAAACATGACTGTCTACTCTTACTCCATGACCACCGGGAGTGTGCAACACGGTTATTTTTCCTGGGCTTGGTCTAAAATCATTGTATGGATCTTCTGCATTGATGCGGCATTCGATTGCGTGCATTTGAGGAAAATATTCTTTCCCTACAATTTTTTCACCTGCAGCGATTTTAATTTGTTCTTTTATCAGATCGTAATTGATTACTTCTTCTGTTACGCAATGTTCTACTTGAATACGTGTATTCATTTCCATGAAATAGAAATTGCGATGTTTGTCAACCAAAAATTCAATGGTTCCTACACTTTCATAATTAATGGCTTGGGCTGCTTTAATAGCGGCCTGTCCCATGCGGTGTCTTAAATCATCCGTCATAAAAGGTGAAGGAGATTCTTCCACTAGCTTTTGATGGCGACGTTGGATAGAGCAATCGCGCTCACTCAAATGACAAATATTGCCATATTGATCACCAGCAATTTGTATTTCAATGTGACGCGGCTCTTCTACAAATTTTTCCATGTAGATGCCATCATTTTTAAAAGAGGCAGCTGCTTCAGTTTTGGCATTTTCAAAAGCTTTTTCAATTTCTTTTTCTTCCCATACTACTCTCATTCCCTTACCACCACCACCTGCAGTGGCTTTTAAAATAACAGGGTATCCAATTTCTTTAGCTGACTTAATTGCGTGCGGCACATCTTGTAAAAGTCCTTCTACCCCAGGTACTACCGGTACGCCTGCTTTGATCATGGTTTCCTTTGCAGTAACCTTGTCGCCCATTGAATTAATCATTTCGGGAGTGGGGCCTATAAATTTTATTCCATGATCGGCACATATTTTAGCAAAATTGCTATTCTCTGCAAGAAAGCCATAGCCAGGATGTATGGCATCTGCATTGGTAATTTCTGCTGCAGCCATAATATGGGCCATGTTTAGATAACTATCTGCACTCGCAGGTTTCCCAATACAAACCGCCTCGTCAGCAAATTTTACATGAAGGCTGTCTTTGTCGGCAGTAGAGTAAACGGCTATTGTTTTAATACCCATCTCTCTGCAAGTTCTTATGATGCGAAGTGCAATTTCACCTCTATTAGCAATTAATATTTTTTTAAACATTACTTGATTATTGTTGGATAATAATTTTTCGAATTCTCTAAATAACACGCTCCATCAATGGATCGCCTATCATTCAAATTATTTCAAGGATTCTTAACTAGGATCTACCAAAAATAAAGGCTGATCGTATTCAACTGGACTGGCATCATCTACCAGGATTTTTACAATTCTTCCTTTAACCTCACTTTCTATTTCATTGAATAGTTTCATCGCCTCAATAATACAAACTACTTTTCCGGGAGTGATGTCATCACCTACACTAGCAAACAATGGTTTGCCTGGTCCTGCCTGACGATAAAAAGTTCCAATCATCGGGCTTTTTACCGTGATTAAATTATCCGCTTTTACAGCCTCTGCTTTAGGAGCTGCTGGAGCCGCTGCTACTGGAGCTGCTGCGCTAGGTTGCTGTGCAAATGATTGCGTAGAAGTAGCAACAATATTTTGTACAGGATCTTTCTTTTGTTTGATGGTAATTTTTCTGCCATCCTCTTCAATAGTAATTTCTCCTATAGAGGTTTTGTTGATAAGCTTTACAAGCTCCTGAATTTGTTTGATGTCCATTTTAATGAATTAAATGATTAATTGGATGTTTGAAACGGGCTGCTAAGATAGGGAATGATTATTCAATTAGAAATAATAAAAAGGACGTTTTTATCAAAAAAGGGCATAAAAATGCTTAAAATGAGCTAAAAAGGCTCAAAAAAACTCAAAAATGACGCTTTTTTGACAAAATGAAAAAAGCCGGATAAAATATCCGGCTCTACTTATAATAAGGTTTATTTTATTCTTTTACTCGCTCTACGTATTCTCCTGTTTTGGTATTTACTCTAATTAATTCTCCTTCGTTTACAAATAAGGGAACATTCACTGTTGCTCCCGTTTCTACCGTTGCAGGCTTGAGTGTTCTAGTAGCTGTATCGCCCTTCATTCCAGGTTCGCTATAGGTAACGAGTAAAACGATTTTATCAGGTAATTCTACCCCCATTGGAAGGTCAGTCTCGCCGTTAATTAATACCGATACTTCTTGGCCATCTTTTAAAAAAGCAGGAGCATCAATCATTGTTTCAGGTACTGTAATTTGCTCGAAAGTCTCATTGTCCATGAAGCTATACCCCGTGTCATCTTTATAAAGGTATTGGTAAGCCTTTTTTTCCACTCTTACAGGGAAAATGGTTTCACCGCTATTCCAGGTTATTTCTATGGTGCGGGCATTGTCTACCCCTTTAAGTTTTGCCCAAACTTTGGCTGCTGCACGAGCTGTTTTATTTTGACCAAATTCGATCACAGTGTAAAGGCTATTGTCTATTTTAAGAATCAGCCCAGAACGCATATCCGCTGTAGTTGCCATAATAGTATAATTATTCGTTTATTGTAAGCAGCAAAAGTAGCAATACTATAGTTAAAACCGAAATAGTTGTTAATAAAAACAATTTTAAAAGAATTGCTGTTTTTTATTTCATATTTGTACATAAAATAACTAGCATTGAAATATTTGCATTTTACGATTGGGTTCCTTTTATTGAGTTATCTGTCTTTTAGCCAAAACGAAACTAAGGTATCTGATAAAACAACCACCGAGCTGCCATCCTTTAAAATCTTCAAGGCGCCTGATAGCACTGAGTTTACAAAAGAAAGTTTGGCCAAAAACAAGCGAACCATTTTTATTGTTTTTAATCCGGATTGTGGGCATTGCCAGCATTTTACCAAAAGGTTAATGGATAGCATCGGTATTTTCAAAAAGACCCAAATTGTAATGGTTTCATCAGTAGACTATTCCGATATTAAAAAATTCTATACCAATTATAAAATGGAGGATTATCCCTTTATCACTGTTGGCAGAGATGGAAGCTATTTTTTCATCACTCATTTCGAAGTGAGACAATTTCCTTCGGCTTATGTATTTAACAAGAAAGGGAAGTATCTAAAAAAGATGGTGGGGGATATTGATATAATAGAATTGGCTAAGAAAAAGTAGACGTTTCTTTTTAGGAAGCATCGGCATAAAAATATTTTTGTCTTTTCTTTCAACATCAAGGTCGTTTCAGATTAACTTTGCCGTGTTTATTTTTATTTAATAATAAAATCAAATTATATGAAAATCACCGTAATAGGCGCAGGAGCAGTAGGAGCCACTTGTGCAGACAATATTGCCCGTAGAGAATTGTGCGATGAATTGGTATTGCTCGACATTAAAGAAGGCGTTGCGGAAGGCAAGGCAATGGATTTGATGCAAACTGCACAGTTGGAAGGGTTTGATACTAAAATTGTTGGATGCACCAATGATTACGCTAAAACTGCTGGTAGTACGGTTGCAGTAGTTACTTCTGGAATTCCTCGTAAGCCGGGTATGACACGCGAAGAATTGATTGGCATCAATGCAGGAATTGTAAAAACAGTTTCTCAAAACTTATTAAAATATTCTCCAGATATTATTATTGTAGTGATTAGCAATCCAATGGATACCATGACTTATCTCGCACTACAATCTAGCGGAATACCAAAACATAGAATTATAGGAATGGGAGGCATGTTGGACAGTGCCCGTTTCCGTTATTATTTAAGTCAGGCAATGAAATGTTCTCCCAATGATTTGCAAGCCACTGTAGTAGGAGGTCATGGTGATACTACGATGATTCCATTAACAAGATTGGCAACATATTGCGGTACACCAGTAGCCAATTATTTGGATGAGACTACTTTGGCTAAGGTAGCTGCTGATACAATGGTCGGTGGGGCTACGTTAACAGGATTGCTAGGCACTTCAGCTTGGTATGCACCAGGTTCTGCTACTGCTACATTGGTTGAATCTATTATAAGAGACGAAAAGAAAATGATGCCTTGCTGTGTGTTGCTTGAAGGAGAATATGGTTTGAAAGACATTTGTATTGGTGTGCCAGTTATCATTGGAAAAAATGGCTGGGAAAAGATTGTAGATATCAAATTGAATGAAACTGAAATGGCTGCTATGAATAAAAGTGCAGATGCAGTTAGGAGTATGAACAGTGTGTTGTCTACCTTGAGTATTTAGCATTCCATCATCACATATAATTTTTTAAAGAGAGGTCTTCATCAGGCCTCTCTTTTTTAATGATTACAATCAGTTAGCAGCGCAATTGTATCATTTACTATTTTATAAAAATGAATCATTTTCATTGGCGTAAAATCAACTTGCTATGGGTAAGCTATTTATATTGTTAGGTATTTTTTTATTTGTATGTAATCATTTGTATGCACAGCAAGCTCAACCTATTAAAACAGCGTCTTATTATTTGCAAAAAAGCAATGCTCAAAAAACGACCGCCTATGCAATGCTTGGCGGGGGCGCTTTGGCAGTAGGAGTGGGCGTTATATGGGCGTCGGATGATGTAACAGAGCACGGAATTTTCAATACCGATTTTGGAGTGAAAATTATATTGTTTTCAGTAGGGGCACTCGCTATGGTTGGAAGTATTCCCTTGTTTGTTTCTGCTCGTCACAACCATGAAAAATCCATACTGTTGTCGGCGCAATTTAAGGGAGAAGCTATTTCACAGAAATTGGTGACCAATCAAACTCTTTATTTTCCTGCGCTGTCATTCGAAATACCTATCAAATAAACTATTTTACTGAGGGGTTGAAATATTTTTTAATGTATATTGCTTTAATAACGGTTAAATGTAAAACCTAAAAAAATCAATATGCGTTTTTTATATTCTCTTATTTTTTGCTGCAGTGTATCCTTTGTGATGATGTCTTGCAAAAAGACAGTGTCTAATAGAAGGCCAGTTGTCAATTTTGTTTTCAAATTTGATAGCACGCAAGTCAGACTGAATAATCTTGGTCAGCCTGCATCTATTCCTGCGGGCAATGCTGCTCAGTCGCCGGTTTTTAATTTAATGAGTTCGCATTATGTAGAATTAGCGCTCGATCAATACACAGCCGTTGGTGCAGGAGACATATTGTATCATGCTGCTGAAACAACAGCAGGAGGATCTACGGCAATTGATTTTACTAAATCAACTTTTGCAGGAAACAATCAAGTTTTTTTAAGTGTACCCATAGATTCCATTACTCCTGGTTCTTATCATTGGTTAAGGGTATCATTGGCTTATCAGAATTATAATGTTAAATATAGTGCTAATGGTCAATCACATACTGGTACGATTGCTTCTTTTATTGGATTTAAAACGTATGTTAATAGTTATAAAATAAAAGATTCTACTGTTATCGTAAATGCAAATAAATCTCAAGGATATTGGGGTTTCGAAACAAGTGTTTCGGGATTTGGAGTAGTAAGAACAGGTCAATCTCCTGCTGGCGCAACAACAGTGCCCAATCCCATTTTCGCAACATCTCCCATCCCTGCAGGGTCTTGCTTGGCTACCGGACAGTTTGCTTCACCTTTAGTGATTACGGGTAATGAAACAAGCGATATTACCATTGTAGTTTCATTGTCTACTAATAACAGCTTCGAATGGATAGATGCTGATAACAACGGAACATATGATCCATTGAATGGAGATCAAGTGGTAGACATGGGTGTAAGAGGATTGATTCCCATTCGTCAATAACCTATTAGCTTATTCCGTTTACTTGAGTTTCTTTATTTATTTTTTGAACAAGCCCTTGAAGTACTTTTCCTGGCCCACATTCGGTAAACTCCAATCCGCCATCAGTTGTCATGGCTTGTATGCATTGTGTCCACCTAACCGGTCCTGTTAGCTGAGCGATTAAATTTTCTTTAATGGTGTTAGAATCGGAAGTAGGCTTGCCAGTCACATTTTGATATACTGGGCAAACAGGCGTATTGAAGTGAATAGCATGAATTGCTTGTGCCAATTCTTCTTCTGCCGTTTTCATGAGGGGCGAATGAAATGCTCCTCCTACTGGAAGTATCAAAGCTCTTTTTGCACCGGCTGCTTTCATTTGCTCACAAGCCATTTCAATTCCTTTGATAGATCCGCTAATAACCAATTGCCCCGGACAATTATAATTTGCAGGAACCACTATTTCGCCTGTTTCATTTGAAATTTTCGCACATATTTCTTCTACTTTGTTGTCGTCCAAAGCCAATACAGCGGCCATAGTAGAAGGCTGAAGTTCGCAAGCTTTTTGCATCGCTTTTGCTCTGATAGATACCAGTTGCAAAGCATCTTCAAAACGAAGCGATTGATTGGCTACCAACGCAGAAAATTCTCCTAGAGAATGACCTGCCACCATATCAGGTGCAGCATTCGCAATGGTCATAAAAGCGGCAATGGAATGAATAAATACAGCGGGCTGTGTAATATCTGTTTGCTTTAAATTCTCTTCAGTGCCAGTAAACATGATATCTGAAATTCGAAAGCCTAGTATTTCATTTGCTTTTTCAAAAATATCTTTTGCTATATTGTTGTTGTCGTATAAGTTTTTGCCCATTCCACTAAACTGAGATCCTTGACCAGGAAATACAAATGCATGTTTCATGTTGTTGAGTTTTATTATTACAAAGAAAATAAAAAATCCCTCAAATGAGGGATCTTATTTTAAAAAATAAAGGATTCTAGTGTAGTTTATTAGTGATTAGTTTTAAAAACTCACTTCTTGTTTCATTCTTTTTAAACGCCCCGCAAAAAGCTGAAGTAGTGGTTACAGAATTTTGCTTAGATACGCCTCGCATCATCATGCAAAGGTGGGAAGCTTCTATTACTACAGCTACTCCATGCGGATTGAGCGTGTCGTTGATTACATCCCGAATCTGCTCTGTTAATCTTTCTTGTACTTGTAATCGACGGCTGTATACTTCTACTACTCTTGCTATTTTACTTAGTCCGGTGATATATCCATTTGGAATATAGGCCACATGAGCCTTTCCGTAAAAAGGAAGCATATGATGTTCGCACATGCTATACAATTCAATGTCTTTCACAATGACCATTTCGCTCACTGTTTCGTGAAATTTTGCGGATTCAAGAATTGCTTTAGCATCCATGGAGTATCCTTGCGTGATGTATTGCATCGCTTTTGCAATACGTTCAGGAGTCTTTAGGAGACCTTCTCTTTCGGGATCTTCGCCTAATAAAGAAATACTGTCTTTGTAATTTTTTGCTAATGCAATGGTAATATCATTTTCGTATTGGTCTATTCTCTTGTATGCCATAAGAATGATTTGTATGAGTTAATTTATAGGGTATTCAACAAAATTTCTTTCTGTTTCGTATAAGCGTATTTGCAAATCAAGGGAAGCATCTATTTTGCTTTTCAATATATCGTGAATCACAATCGCTATATTTTCTGCAGTAGGATTTAATGAGGCAAATTCTTTGCAATCTTCATTTAGATTTTTATGATCAAATTTTTCGAGAACATCCTTTTGAATAATGTCGCTTAATTTTTTAACGTCCATTACGTATCCCGTTTGAGGGTCGGGTACTCCAATCACTTTCACAATTAATTCATAGTTATGCCCGTGATAATGAGGGTTATTGCATTTTCCGAAAACAGCTTTATTCGTGGCTTCATCCCATAGCGGATTGTTGAGCCGATGGGCTGCATTGAAGTGTTCTTTTCTAAAAATGGCTACTTTATTACTCATGATACCTCAATAACAAAAAATGGTTTCAATTGTTTTCTCAAAATCAATATTTAACACGAGGATTTAATTAAACACACTTAAAACAGAAGTTTGCTGTTTACCCTGTGTAGAAAACAATGAAAATCAAAGATAGGAATACTTAGAATCTTAATAACCCTTATTCGCCATGATATTCGACATAAATTAGAGGCGTTTCATACATTTTAAGGCGGTGGAGCTTTACGTCGGAGGGAAGGTGAGGTACTAGCTGATTCCAAATGCCGATTACCAGATTTTCAATAGAACAAAGTTTCCCTTGCATGAAATCTACATCCAGATTGAGGTTTTGATGATCTAGCTTATCAATCACATGTTCTTTCACAATAATACTTAGCTTTTTTACATCAAAAACAAAGCCTGTGTCTTTGCTGGGAGTTCCCTTAATGGTAACATGTAGTTCAAAATTATGCCCATGCCAGTTTTCGTTGGCACATTTGCCAAAAACAGCTTCATTCTCTTCCTTACTCCAAGCCGGATTGAATAGCTTGTGTGCCGCATTAAAATGTTCTATTCTGGTAATGTACACCATTGGTAGATGTGATTTTTGCAAAGGTAAATAGTATTCAGTGAAATGTAAAGAGGATTTGCGAAATTTGTACCATGCAAATATTAGTTGTAGCTGCTACCGAATTTGAAATTGCTCCTTTTTTAGAAAAATATCCTGCTGCCGATCATCTGATTACAGGAGTGGGATCGGCTATCAGTATGTACCATTTAGCCAAACGAATACATCAAATAGAATACGATTTAATTATACAAGCAGGTGTGGGAGGCCATTTCTCTGATTCTTGTTCTTTAGCAGAAGTGGTGCTAGTTTCAAAGGATCGATTCGGGGATGTAGGAATAACTGAAAATAATCAATGGATTGATTTGTTTGATCAGGGACTAGCCGATGCAAATGAATATCCTTTTACACAAGGGTGGCTTGTAAATGAAAAAATAAATCAATTTACTTCTACACTTAAAAAAGTGTCTGCAATTACAGTGAATATGCTAACAGATGAATGGACTCATATCAATCGATTGAATAATCAATTTCATGCAGACGTGGAATCAATGGAAGGAGCCGCCTTGCATTATGTTTGTTTGCAAGAGCATATTCCGTTTATTCAATTGCGTGGTATTAGCAATAAAGTGGGGGAAAGAGATAAAAGCAAATGGAGATTACAGGAAGCCATTGTTAATCTTAATAAGGAACTAATTCAGGTGGTGGAAACAATGATACATCCATCCTAAAGACATGTCTATGAAATTAACCATAGGATTTTCTCCCTGCCCCAATGATACTTTTATTTTTGACGCCTTGGTCAATCAGAAAATTGATACAGAAGGAATTCAATTTGACATGAAGTTGGCAGATGTGGAAGCGCTCAATAAAGCAGCCATACAAAACGAGTTGGATATTACTAAAATCAGCTATGGCGTGTTGCCATTGGTACTTCAAAATTATATTTTATTAAATAGCGGAAGCGCCCTGGGAAGTGGGGTGGGGCCATTATTGATTGCCAATGAATACAACAATCATTGGAATGTAGCTGAGCAAACAATCGCTATACCGGGAGAGAACACCACGGCTCATTTGCTTTTTTCGATGGCATATCCTACGGCGGCTAAAAAAATATTTCTACGATACGATGAAATTGAATCTTTTGTACAAGCAGGGAAAGGCCTGGGGGTAATTATTCATGAAAATAGATTCACTTATGCTGATAAAGGACTTTTTAAAATAATTGATTTAGGTGACTATTGGGAAAAACAAACCAATGCAGCCATTCCGCTGGGATGCATTGTGATAAAAAGAACATTCGACTCAGCACTTCAGCAAAAAATTGATCGACTCATTAAAAAAAGCATCGAGTACGCTTTTGAAAACAATGCGGTCCTCAATGATTTTATTCGATGCAATGCACAGGAAATGAGTGAAGAGATTATGAGGAAACACATCAACTTATATGTGAATGATTATTCTTTATCATTAGGAGAGAAAGGACTTGCTGCAGTCAACCAATTGATGAACGTGTATGAAACGATGCACAATACAAAGTTGTCTGAAAAAGAAATGGTTGTTTCCTTGTAAATTTATAAAGCCTCTTTTTTGAGCGCATTGCCGTATACTTCCAAACATCTTTTTCTGGCTATCTCATGCACTACAATCGGCTGCGGATAATTAAACTCTTGAAATTCGGGCACCCATTTTTTTATATAGCTAAAGTCGGGATCAAATCTTTTGGTTTGAAGATACGGATTGAATATCCTGAAATAAGGAGCCGCATCACAACCACTTCCAGACGCCCACTGCCAACCGCCATTGTTTGCCGCAAAATCAAAGTCGAGCAACTTTTCAGCAAAATACGCTTCTCCCAATCTCCAATCCAGTAGCAAATGCTTGCATAAAAAGGATGCCACTATCATTCTAACTCTATTGTGCATAAAGCCTGTTGCATTTAATTCTCTCATGCCCGCATCTACAATGGGATAGCCCGTCATGCCATTGCACCATTTGTCAAACTCTCCTTCATCATTTCTCCATAATATTTGATCATAAGCAGGTTTAAATGCTTTTCCTTTTCCAACATGAGGGAAATTCCACAAGATCATGTGATAGAAATCTCGCCAGATCAATTCGTTTAAAAAAACTTCCGACAAGTCTTTTGCTTTGTTTGCAAGAGCTCTAATACTTACCGTACCAAAACGCAGATGCAATCCCATATGCGAGGTGCCCTCAATGGAAGGAATGTCTCTTTGTTTGCCATAATGCAATACAATGGCTTCATTTAATTTTTTCGAAGGATACAATTGTGTTGAAGCAATAAAACCCATTTCCTTTAAGGTGGGTATAGGCAAAGGTTTGCTTTGTAAAAAATGTGCTGCGTATTTTGAAACGGGAAAGGGCGCGAATGTTTTTGCTGTTACATGAGACTTCCACTTTCTACTATAGGGAGTAAATACTGTGTATGGTTTTCCATCATCTTTTACGACTTCAGTTTTTTCAAATACAACCTGGTCCTTGAAACCATGAAAGGAAATATCTTTTTGTTGCAGCAGCGTTTTTATTTTGTTATCTCGCTGAATCGCATACTGTTCGTAATCGTTATTGGTAAAAACTGCATTCACTGTATATTGATCCGTTATTTTCTTAAATGCATTTTCGGGGGTATCGTACATTACTTGAAGGGTGCTTCCCTTTTGTTGTAATTTTTCTTCTAATTCAATGAGGGTGGTATGTATAAAACTTACACGGCTATCTGCTTTGTCGGACAGCTCGCTAAGAATATTTTTATCAAAAATAAATATGGGCAACACAGGAAGACCCTCTTTTAATGCAGCATAAAGTCCTGCATTGTCTTCCAGGCGCAAGTCTCGTCTAAACCAAAAAATATTAATACGATTGCTCATTGTGTGATAGGTAATAAATTATAACAGGTTAACAAAGAATGCCTCTATTTGTTTGCTGTAATTGCAAATAAATTTCGTTGATGCGATGTTGTTTATACATTTTGTTTCCAATGCTTCCCACCCACCTGATATTGTATATAGAGTTGGTTAAAAAAATCTCCTCTGCTTCTAACAAATCTTTTTCTGTCATTTCTTTTTCAATCACCGTATGCCCCATTTTTTTAAGTTCGTCGATGATGAAATGTCTCATTACGCCTGCAACACATCCTTCAGAAAGAGAAGGGGTGTAAATTTCGTTTTCTTTTATAGCAAAGAGATTGGCAATAGTAGTATCACAAATTCTTTGTGATTGGTTTAATATAATGGCGTCATTGCACTTGTTCGTTTTTGCATATTGCGCTCCCATAAAATAAGGAAGATAATTGTTGTGCTTTATGTTGCTAAACGTGTCAGTTGCTTTCACCGCATCTCTGTAAATACACAGTTGCAATCCATTTTCATTGAGTATGCCATTGCTTTCTGGTAGGGCCCATGTTTGAATGATATAATTAGGTGCATTGCTGGAGGCATCGTATAATCCTCCATTGCCCCTAATAATCGCCAGCCGTATTCTTGCATTGGCATGGTTGTTTTTTTTAAGGAGCGAGAGGATCTGTGCTTCTATAACATCAGGAGTAAAAAGCTTGGGGATATCAAATTGCAATGCTTTCATTCCATTCCACAAGCGGGCAAGATGCTCGTCTAATAAAATAAGTTGATGGTGTTTGTATTTAATGGTTTCAAAAAGGCCATCTCCAAAACGCAATCCGCGATTGTCTGCTCCCACTAGTAAACTATCTGCAGGCAGTGTTTTTCCATTGTAATTAAGGTAATCCATATGCTAAAATAAAGAATCCCCAGCAAGCTGGGGATTCTTAACCTAAAAAACTGTAACCTATATACCTAAATTTCTTCGATGATTTTATGTTTTACTGCATACATGATCAACCCTGCAGTTGTTTTAGAGCCTGTTTTCACCTTCAGTTTATCACGAATGGCTTCTACGGTACGTGGACTCAATTCTACTAAATCGGCAATTTCTTTGGTGCTTTTTTCTTCACACATCAAACGCAAGATCATGGTTTCTTTGTCATTGAGCAGTACTTCTTGTGATACCAGGTGTTGCGGTACAGGCACATTGCGCTGTTTTAAATTAGAAAGCAATGCCTGATTGGTTAGTTTATTAAAATAATACTCTTGTTCATGACAAGTTTTAATTGCCTCGTAAATGATTTCGCTGTCGCTGGTTTTGGTTAAATAACTATTCGCTCCTAATTCCATCAATTTTGTAATCATGCTGTTGTCGTCTACCATAGTGAGCATAATCACTTTGGCACGAGGAGATATTTTCTTTATTTCTGGCAAAGTAGCAATCCCATCCATAA
>CANFJP010000038.1 GCA_947447485.1 Chitinophagaceae bacterium | reverse complement strand
CAATGTTTCATTCAAGCATCAAACGGCTTCTCATAAAGCAATTGATTCAATTAGTTTTGATGTTCATACTGGAGAAACCATTGCATTCGTAGGGCCAAGCGGAAGCGGCAAGTCTACATTAATGAAACTCTTGGTAGGATTGTACCGACCACTAGAGGGCAAGATATTGTACAATGGACTAGATGAAACAGAAATCCTATTTGATGATCTTAGAAACCAAATTGGTTTTGTAACACAAGACACGAATCTATTTAGTGGGACCATTAAAGAAAATTTACTTTTTGTAAATCCTGCAGCTAGCGACATTGATATAAATGAAGCACTTCGAAAAGCTTCTTGTACGGGATTGTTGTTGAGAAGTGAGAAGGGAATTGAAACGGTGATTGGCGAAGGTGGTTTAAAATTGAGTGGAGGAGAAAAACAAAGAATTTCAATCGCAAGAGCTATTTTAAGAAAGCCACATCTACTCATTTTCGATGAGGCTACTTCCTCATTAGACTCTATTACCGAAGAAGAAATTACCAATTCCATTAAAGATATTTCTGCACTAAAAGAACAAATATCTATTTTAATTGCTCATCGATTGAGTACAATTATGCATGCAGATAGAATTTATGTGCTTGAAAAAGGCGATGTAGTAGAAACGGGTACCCATGAAAAACTTTTAGAAGAAAAAGGTTTGTACTATGCAATGTGGAGACAACAAATTGGAGAAAGAAAAAAACCAGTTGCTACAATTTAATTATACTCTAATACCACTTTTGTATTATGTCAACACAGCCCAGCAAGACTCCGAATTATTTTTTAAGTATTTTTAAAATGAATTGCCCTCGTTGCAGAAGAGGCAAAATGTTTACTGATAACAATGCTTATCGCAGCATATCATTAAAACATATTTTTGACATGCACGATAATTGTCCTGTTTGTAATCAAAAGTATGATATGGAGCCGGGGTTTTGGTATGGCACAGCATATGTAAGCTATGCTTTAGCGGTAGCAATATCCGTAAGTACTTTTGTAGCATGGTGGGTATTGGTAGGAATTTCTACCGAAGACAATCGCATCTTTTATTGGCTTACAATTAATGCAATTGCACTAATTGTATTACAACCCTGGATAATGAGATTGAGCAGGGTTATTTATATACGCTTTTTTGTAAGTTATGATAATGACTATGCTAAAAGCGACCCAAAAGAGTTTGAATGATATTAAATAAAACTATAGAGTAAAACCAAGAGGGATGATAACTTTTATACTGAAGTTTCTACCCATATTAAATACTCCTCTTCTACCATTTGCAAGGTTTTCTGCTGCATATTTCAATCTGCTTAAATGACTTTGATAAGCAACATCTCCAATATTTAATGCAGATAAATATATACTAAAAAGATGTTCGGATTTCTTTGAATAGCAATCAGCTCCAGCTCCAATATTTAATAAAGTATAACCAGCTGTTGCCGTTTCGGTATTATACGCTGTAAATGGATGCGTTTGTTTAAATGTGTTGTCTATTTCAAATTTTGTATAATAGTTTCTTATTGAATGATTGATTTTTTTAAAATCAGCACGTATTTCTGTTAAAAGTTTTGGTGCAGGCATAAAAGGCAAATTAGTAGTTCCTTCAATTGCGTGTTGCAATATTCCTGAAACAAAAGAAAAAGTATTTTCAAAGTGTAGCCAATCTAAAGGGTGAGGATGAATATCCAAGGTTATTTCTGCACCAACCAATCGAGCGCCTTGTTGATCAAATTTAAAAGCAGTAAGATTGGTTCCATTCACATTAACCAAAGAATCTGTTCCAGCAATGGATGTTAATTTCCTATAGAAGATAAAATTGCTAAAGTTGTTTAAATAAGATGCCACATTTAATGAAAAATGTTCTTGATTAAATTCAATTGCTGCATCATATTGTGTACTTATTTCGCTAGTTAATGCCCTATTCCCATATTCATATCTGATTGTACCCTCATGAGCGCCATTAGAGGAAAGCTCTGGAATACTAGGCGCCCTAAAAGCACGAGCAATATTTAATTTCATATTAACTTTCTCATTAAAACGAAATGTTGATCCAATACTGCCTGAAAAATTTGAAAAACTTTTTTCGAATGAATCACTTTTAGTTACACCTCCATCTATAATTTTTTCGGCCGAAAGATTTCTGTTGTCAAAACGAAATCCGCCACTCACGCTTATTTTTTTAAAATCTTTTGCAGAAAAGAAATAACCGCCCAAATCAAATAAATCATAGTTAGGAATCAGCTGTTCCACTCCAAGATTAGTATTCAATTGATTCATTCCATTTATTCCCAAAGATGTTTTCCAACCATTGTTTTCTTTAAAATGAAATTGCGTTGTATAGGTGGTGGTTTTTAAATCAAAAAACAAAGAGCGTTCTGATAGATTATCTGGATTACCATATTCTTCTCTTTGATTTCGTTGCCAACCAATATTAAGCGACAAATGATTGCTTCCAAGTTTGAAGCTATTATCAGATGCAATTTTAAAATGAATTATATTTTGATAAGGAATTTGAGGAGTTGAACTTTTAAAGTCGTTGTCCGTTGCCCTAACAAACAATCCCCCTGCGATTGGTTTTATGAAAAAGCCTTCGCTGTCTCGCTCACCTTCTACTAATCCAGACTTTAAATTAAATCTGCTAAATAGTAAATGACTAAACCCCCAGCTACCATTGTATCCTGCATACCCTCCTACATTGTGTTCATTAAATTTTGAATTAAACACATATCCATCATACTTATTTTTATAATCCCCCGCTTCTTTTATGGTGCTATATGCATTCCAGTTAAATCCATTGTAATTTCCAGCTACATTTCCGTATAAACTTCTTGAATGATTATTCGTTTGATAATTAGAGCCTACATTCAATTTAATTGTGCCACTTTGTACAGGAACATTAGAAATAATATTAATTACTCCTGCCATAGCATCACTTCCATATACAAGAGAGGCCGGTCCTTTTAGTACTTCAATTTTATTTACGCTGGCTTCATCAATTTCAATTCCATGTTCATCTCCCCACTGTTGTCCTTCCTGACGAACGCCATCATTGATCGTTAACACTCGATTATACCCTAGTCCTCTAATCAATGGCTTAGAGATAGCTGGTCCAGTAGACAAAGAAGATACGCCTGCTTTCTTGGTTATACTTTCTATAATATTGGAAGAAGCGGTTTGCAACAAGTCTTCCTTACGAAGGACAGCAATTTGAAAGGGCACATTTTTTAATTTAGTAGCCTTGGAAACGCCGGTCACAATAACCGCATCACTTTCAATAATCGATTCAGCAAGAAAAAAATCCTTGTTAGTATTTCCGGCTATTAAAACATTTTCAACAATGGTAGTGTATCCAATATGGGATATTTCTATTAAATGTTTTCCGTCACTGATATTTACAATAAGAAATTCTCCTTTCGCGTTTGTGCTACTGCCCATTTTAGCATCTGCCATGTATACAGAAACGCCTTCAATGGGCATGCCCGTTTTTTTATCTTTAATGATTCCAGTAAAATTACTTTTAAGAAGGGGGGATGCTTGAAGGTCCGTAAAGAAGAAAAGAAACAATACGATTTGAAACATTAAAATCTTTACGCTCATAATAATATATTTGAAACACCGTTGCAAATATATGCTATTAAAAAATAATACTATTTCATTTAACAGTTTTTTAAACAAGAAGATATTAGTTGATATTCTCAATGATTCCCGCAATTCCCTGTCCACCTCCCACACAGGCCGTTACCACTCCATATTTTTTATTGAGTCGTTTCATATCATGGGTAATTTGAATGGTCAATTTGCAACCGGTGCAACCCAATGGATGTCCTAATGCGATAGCCCCTCCATTTATATTTACTATTTCAGGATTGAGATCGAGTTTTCTAATTACAGCAAGCGATTGAGAAGCAAAAGCTTCGTTCAATTCAATTAAATCAATTTGAGACAAATTCATTCCTGCCTGTTTAAGCACTTTGGGCAATGCTTCAACCGGACCCATTCCCATGATACGAGGATGAACACCTGCCGTAGCACAATTAACCAATCGAGCAATGGGTTTTAAAGAAAGGCTATTGACCATTCTTTCACTCATCACTATTACAAATGCTGCGCCATCACTGGTTTGAGAAGAATTTCCGGCAGTAACACTTCCTCCTGCGGCAAATGCCGGTTTTAATTTAGACAACCCTTCAATGCTTGTATCTGCGCGTACTCCATCATCTGTATCAACAATATAATTTCTTGTTTGTTTTTTCCCTTTTTCATCTACATAAATTTCGTCTACACTTATAGGTAATATCCCTGATTTAAAATATCCATTTGCAATGGCGTTGCCCGCTTTTACATAACTTTGGTAACTAAATGTATCTTGATCTTCTCTACTTACTTTGTATTCATTCGCTACTGCCTCTGCCGTTAATCCCATCCCCAAATAAAAATCAGGTTCATCTTTTGCAATAGAATAGGCTGGAACTGTTTTCCACCCAGCTGTAGGGACCAAGCTCATACTTTCCGTTCCGCCAGCAATGATACATTCCGCCATGCCTGATCTAATTTTTGCAGTAGCCATTGCAATACTTTCTAGTCCGCTAGCACAATATCTATTAATCGTAATACCAGGCACTTGAATGCCAATAGCTCTTGCTGCAATGATTCTTCCAAATTGTAAACCTTGCTCCGCTTCGGGAACTGCATTGCCCACAATTACATCATCAATTAACAATGGATCAAGCTGAGGAACAGTTGCCATCAGTCCTTTGATGACTTCTATCGCCAGATCATCTGGTCGTGTAAATCTAAATCCCCCTTTTTTACTTTTGGTAACCGCTGTGCGAAAACCCGCAACAATGTATGCGTCTTGTATCATAATAATATTTTTTATAGTGGCAGGACAAGCAGCAAAACCCTTTGGTTGTTTATGCAACTTTATTAACCAAAGTTATCATTTGTTCACCAAAACAAAAAAACCATTGGAGTACGCTAATTTTGCAGAAGCATGTATAAATTAATAAGAAGAATCCTTTTTGCCTTTGATCCAGAAAAAGTTCATTATTTCTCAATGAATATGCTTCGGATGCTTTGTAAAATACCTTTATTAAAACTGCTATTTAAAAAAATAGTTGCCCCCAAGAATAATCATCCAGTTACCTTTTTCAATCTTACTTTTTCAAACCGCATTGGAATAGGCGCCGGATTTGATAAAAATGCTCGATACTTAACTGAACTTGAAACCATTGGCTTTGGATTTGTAGAAATTGGGACCGTTACACCAAAAGCACAAGAAGGAAATGAAAAGCCCAGATTATTTAGATTACAAAAAGACAAAGCATTGATCAATAGAATGGGATTTAACAATGAGGGAGCTGAAAAGATTGCTAAAAGACTGGCTAATTGGAGAAAGAGAAACATTGATTCAAAGATGATTATTGGTGGAAATATTGGGAAAAATAAGTCAACACCAAATGAAGAAGCTTGGAAAGATTATGAAATATGCTTTAACCTGCTACATGATTATGTAGATTATTTTGTGGTGAATGTTAGTAGTCCAAATACTCCAGGGTTGAGAGAATTGCAAGAAAAAAATAGTTTACTCAATATTTTTACTGTACTACAAGCTGCTAATAGAATAAAGAAATTACCTAAGCCAATTTTACTTAAAATTTCTCCTGATCTTAGCCATCAACAAATCAATGACATCATCGAGCTGACAACTGAAATTAACATTGATGGATTGATTGTAAGCAATACAACAATCAATAGAGAAAATCTAAGAACCAGCGCTGAGAAAATAAATAATATAGGCGCTGGAGGATTGAGTGGATTTCCCTTACAAAAAATAAGTACTGAAATGTTAGACTATGTTTATAAAAAAACCAACGGAGGTCTTGTGCTTATTGGAAGTGGCGGGATATTTAATGGAGCAGAGGCAATGGAGAAAATAAAAGCAGGTGCATCATTGATACAAATATGGACAGGATTTATTTATGAAGGTCCCAGTATAGTAAAAAAAATAAATAAGCATCTCTCTTAAAGTAACTTTACAATAAAAAATTAACCCAATATTAATGGAACATTTATTTACTTCTGAAAGTATGATCAGTTTTTTAGTTCTAGTTATATTAGAAGTTGTACTAGGTATTGACAATGTAATATTTGTCAGCATCATTATGAGCAGGCTTGAGACAACGAAGCAACAACTCAAGGCTAGACGCATTTGGATGCTGACGGGAATACTTTCAAGATGTGTCTTGCTTTTTGGACTCAGTTGGCTATTGTCTCAAAAGGGGAAACCTGTATTAACTCTATTTGGAAAAGGATTTGATTTGGCAAGTATTGTTATGTTAGGAGGAGGGTTATTCTTGATCTATAAATCTGTCATGGAAATTCATGCAAAACTTGAAGGAGAAGATCCATCTGTTTCATTAAAAAAGAAAAAACATATTTCTCTTAATCAGGCAGTTGGACAAATCATGCTTATTGATGC
Organism: Chitinophagaceae bacterium; assembly: GCA_947447485.1. GTDB lineage: Bacteria > Bacteroidota > Bacteroidia > Chitinophagales > Chitinophagaceae > Ferruginibacter. The sequence goes on along the minus strand of CANFJP010000038.1, from coordinate 9,166 downwards.
AGTGTTTTCTTTTGACAGCATTATTACTGCAGGAGGCACAGCAAAATATTTAGCCATCATGATTGCAGCAGTTGTGATTGCCATGATTGTCATGTTTCTTTTTAGTCCAAATATATCCTCCTTCATACACAAACATCCTACACTGAAAATGTTAGCACTCTCCTTTTTAGTGATGATTGGCCTTAGTTTGATTATGGAAGGATGGGACACAGAGGCTGCTCACCAGCTTCAATTAAAAAACTATATCTATTTCGGTATGGCATTTTCGTTTATGGTGGAATTGCTCAATATGATGATGAGAAAAAAAATAGAGAAAAGAAGAGTGGTTGAGTTAAATGAACCAATGCTAGAAGAAACTAAGTAATGTTTAATAAAGTTACGGCCACGACTCCTGCCGTTTCTGTTCTTAATCTTGTTTCTCCTAAAGAGATGGATATATATTTATTTTCTTTGGAAAGATTTATTTCTTCTGTTGTGAAATCTCCCTCCGGGCCAATTAATATGAGCGATGTATCAGATGATTTTATAAGTGTTGGTTTAACTTTTGAATGATCTTCTTCACAATGGGCAATGTATTTATTCGTTGCAACTACTTCATTACAAAGCTTATTAAATGCAATAGGCTCGTGTAATTTGGGCAACCAGCATTGTTTAGATTGTAGCATGGCGCTAATTAAAATTCCTTGCATTCTTTCTAATCTAAAATGTTGCTTTTCTGTTCGAGCACAAATCAATGGAAAGATTTCTGTTATTCCAATTTCTGTTGCCTTTTCAAGAAACCATTCAAAGCGACTGGTATTTTTAATCAAAGAAATCGCAATCACTTTTTTATGGGCAGTAGCGGGCAAATATTTAGAATCTAGCCGATCAGCTACACATTTTTTTTTATGATCATTCACAATCGTTGCAGTAATTAAACTTCCTAACCCATCTGTTAATTGCAACTGATCACCTACTTTCATTCTCAACACTTGTACTACATGCTTGGATGTCTCTTCATTTAAAATGAAAGAAGTTGCTTCTTTATCAATTTGATTAATATAAAAAAAGGGCAATGACATAATGCTAATTAAATATTTCTATCGGCAATGCAAGTTATCTTGATGGCATTATTATTAAAATAAAGAAAGCCATTATAAATTAAAAAGGAGCTTCTTCATCAAATTCGCCATCATTCATTTTACTTCCTTTTTGTATATACATTTTCGCCTCATCGCCTCCTCCACCACCAGAAATGGGCTTCCAATTTCCTTCTTTAGGTAACGCTGGATTAAAATTATCGCCGCTTTCATCTTCGATAAACTTCTGAATATGCAACAGTGCTTTTAATTTAATTGTTTCAAGACTACCATTTCTATGCTTAGCAATTTTTACATGGGTTTCGCCTTTGTTGTTGTCGCCAAATTCATTCGCAGTGATGTCATAATATTCTGGCCTATAAAGAAACATTACCATATCGGCATCTTGTTCAATGGCACCAGATTCTCTCAAATCACTTAATTGAGGCATTTTATTTCCTTCCTTTCTTTTTTCCACTTCTCTACTCAGCTGTGATAGCGCGATAATAGGAATTTGTAGTTCTTTAGCAAGTCCTTTTAAATCTCTAGAAATTCTACTAATTTCTTGTTCACGATTGCTATTTCTATCAGCGCTGCCGCTCATCAATTGAAGATAATCTATGATAATCATACCCACATTGTGCTTATTTTTTAAGCGACGGCATTTAGCTCTTAATTCGAAAATATTTAATGCTGCAGAGTCGTCAATAAAAATGGGTGCTTTACTTAATTTTTCAATACCGCGTTTGTATAATTGTTTCATTTCATGCTCTTCTAATTTACCACGAGCAATTTTTTCTAACCATATCTCACTCTCGGCACTGAGTATACGCTGTACAAGCTGAGCGCTGCTCATTTCTAAACTAAAGAATCCAACTGCCGTAGGCTTTGTAGGATGCATTGCCGCTGTGCGGGCTAGATTAAGAGCGAAAGCCGTTTTACCTACTGAAGGTCTTGCCGCAAGAATAATCAAATCTGTAGGCTGCCATCCATAAGTGACTCTATCAAGAGAAGGAAAACCGGTAGGTACGCCAGTGATATCTTCCTGACGATTTCGCATGTCTTCAATTCGTTGAATTGTTTTTACCAATATCGTATCAATGCTATCAAAGTTTTTACGAAGATGATTATTGGTGATTTCAAACAATTTAGTTTCTGCATCATCAAGCATATCAAATACATCGGTGCTATCTTCATACGCATCCCCAATGATTTCGCCGCTAATACGTATCAGTTCTCGCTGGATAAATTTTTGTAGTACTATTCTAGAATGTGCATCAATGTTAGCAGAAGACACCACAGAATTGGTTAGTTTGGTCACATAATAAGGACCACCAACAAACTCTAAGTCTTCTCTTAGTTTTAATTCTTCAACAACAGTCAACAAATCTATTGGCAAGCTTTTTATAGCCAATCCTTGCATTGCCTTGTATATACGCTGATGTGCTTCTACATAAAAACATTCGGGTTTCAATATTTCAATAACGGTATCGAATGCACTTTTTTCCAACATAATGGCACCCAAAATCGCTTCTTCCAGTTCTTTTGCTTGAGGAGGTATTTTACCAAACACCATTGATCCTAAGTCTACAGAAGCTTTGCGCCTTCCTTTTCTATCTTTATTTAGATTGGTGAATTCCATCGTATCGTTTTTCTTTAGTTGATTTGACTGTTTATGCCCTTTCTAAAAGGGAATCTAAGGTAGCAGCAAAAAAGCAATGAAGTCTTCTTGATATCAATCAAAAGAAGTTTTATATAGCTTTTCCACAGGGTATCCACAGCAAAAATAGCTTATTCACTGTTTATCAACAGCACAATTAACATAAGAGTATGGAGTAGCCTTTAAAGAGCTACATTATACACAATTGAAAGACGGTGGCAACTATTTTTTTACACTTTTATACCCCCATTTTATGCCTAAAATAGATTTCTGTATCCCAAAAAACTTGGCTAAAAGACAAGTTTTGCTCCCTCTGTCTCATCTACGTTCAAAAAACTATCTTTGCGATGAAAATTGATAATAATAAATGACAATTTCTTATAATTGGTTGAGTGAATACTTACCACAAACGATTGCTCCGGAAAAACTATCTGAAATCTTAACTTCTATTGGGCTTGAAGTTGAAAGCATGGAAAGATTTCAAGAAGTGAAAGGAGGACTGAAAGGACTGCTCGTGGGAGAAGTAATCAGCTGCGAAAAACATCCTGAAGCAGATAAGTTAAAACTTACCAACGTTTCTATTGGAAAAGAAGCCTTATTGAATATTGTATGTGGCGCTGCTAATGTGGCAGCTGGGCAAAAAGTAATTGTTGCACCTATTGGCTGTACTATTTATCCTACAACCGGAGATCCAATTACAATTAAAAAAGCAAAAATAAGGGGTGCAGAAAGCGAAGGAATGATTTGTGCTGAAGATGAAATTGGACTTGGAAACAATCATGATGGGATAAGAATTTTAGCCCCAGAAACTATTGTGGGAACTGAAGTGGCGACGTTATTTAACCCATATGAAGATTATATTTTTGAAATTGGATTAACACCTAATAGAATGGATGCCATGAGTCATCTTGGTGTAGCAAAAGATGTGTGCGCTTATCTTTCTTATCACAACCAAACGCCTACTCATGTTCGCCTGCCTTACCCTGCTAGTTTTACGTCAGACATAACAACATCAAACATCACAGTATCTATTGAAAATGAAAAATCGTGTGCACGTTATAGTGGAATTTTAATATCAGACATAACCGTAGAAGATAGTCCAGCTTGGCTTCAGCAAAAAATAAAAAGCATTGGCTTACATCCGATTAATAACATTGTTGACATCACTAATTTCATATTGCATGAAACAGGTCAGCCACTTCATGCATTTGACGCAGCAAAAATTGTAGGGAATAAAATAGTTGTAAAAAATGCCTTGAAAGAACAACCATTCAAAACCCTGGATGAAAAAGACAGAAAATTACAAGCAACTGATTTAATGATTTGGAATGCAGTAGCTCCGATGTGTATCGCTGGCGTATATGGAGGAATAGATAGTGGCGTAGGTCAATCAACCACCAGTGTTTTCCTAGAAAGCGCTTGCTTTGATGGGGGCTCTATTCGCAAAACTTCCATTTTCCATGGCTTACGTACAGATGCTGCTACCAGATTTGAAAAAGGGGTTGACATCAGCAATACCGTAACAGTATTAAAAAGAGCTGCAATGCTTATTAAAGAAATAGCAGGCGGTAAAATAACAGGAGATGTTATCGATATTTATCCAGCTCCAATAAAAAAGACAACCGTAATATTATCTGCTGCCTACCTAAAAAAACTTAGTGGGAAAGAATACAATATTGGAAATGTAAAAAACATTTTAGTAGCGCTTGGATTTGAAATACTCAACCAATCAGATGTGGAAATTGAAATGGCTGTTCCTTTTTCTAAGCCAGATATTAGCATCCCGGCAGATATTGTAGAAGAAATCATGCGCATTGATGGGCTGGATAACATTGAAATACCTGCGACTATAAATATTGCGCCCTCAGTGGATAAAGACAATAGAAAATTTGCGCTGAAAGAAAAGTTGGCTAATTACTTAATTGGACTGGGCTTTTATGAAATTTTCACCAATAGCATCAGCAACAGCGCTTTTTACAATGAAGAACTATTGCAGTCTTCTGTAAAAATGATTAACAGCTTAAGCGCCGAGTTGGATATGCTTAGACCAAGAATGATACAAAGTGGATTGCAGGTAATTGCGCATAACCTAAATAGGAAAAATAACAACCTTCGATTATTTGAATTTGGTAAAACGTATTCTAGTAGTGAAAGGTATACATATGCAGAACAAAATCATTTATGTCTTTATGTTTGCGGAAACCTCGAGGACAATAATTGGAAAACAAAAACAAAAAAAGCAGACTTCTACTATATAAAAGGACTCGTTGAAAATATTTTAAAAGCAATCGGACTTAACAACGCCCTTCATGAAGAATTTTCTGATGAGCAGATTGCAGTAGGATCGTCTATTAAAGCGGGGAAAACAATCATTGGACAGTATGGCGAAGTAACAGATAGCCTATTAAAACAATTTGATGTAAAACATCCAGTATTTTATATTGATCTTAATTGGGATAGCATTTTATTACATAAAATAAAGCCCATTCAATACAAAGAAATCTCAAAATTTCCTTCTGTAAATAGAGACCTAGCTATATTGGTGGATAAAAATGTTTCCTATTCTCAAATAGAGCAAATAGCTTTATCGAGTAAAATTGATCAATTAACATCGATACAATTGTTTGATGTATTTGAAAGCGAGAAACTGGGTGCGGGTAAAAAATCTATGGCAGTGAGTGTTACGTTTCTTGATGAAAACAAAACACTTACCGACAAAGAAATTGATGGATTTGTACAAAAGATAGTTGCCGGATTTGAAACTAATTTAAAAGCTGAAATCAGAAAATAAAAATCAATTGCAATCAATAGAATCACATATTAGTCGCATTCAGTCCAAGCTGCAAGATTTGCTTAAAAAACACACAGCCCTTGTAAAGCAATCTGAGCAACAAAAAGAACTCATTGCTTCACTTCGGGGTGAGCAAGACGCAAAGGAGAAAAAAATTAAACTTCTAGAAGAGCAACAATATATCCTAAAATCAGCCGCAGGTAATTTGAGTAGCTCAGATAAAAAAGCATTTGAACAAACCATTTCTAAATACATTCGTGAAATAGATAAATGCATCGCTTTATTAAGTGAATAAAAACTACCCCTCATGAGCCAAGAACTTGTTCCCATTAATATTATTATTGCAGATAGGACTTACAGAATTAAAACAAGTGCTGCAGATGAGGAAGTTGTTAGAAAAACAGTAAAACTCATTAACGATAAAGTATTTGAGTTTAAAAATCAGTTTGCCGGTAAAGACATGCAAGATTATATTGCCATGGTTATCATTTGGTATGCAACCCAATCAGCTGGGGTGAACAATTCCTCTATACTTCTCGATCAGGTAGCTGAAAGCCTCAAAAAGATTGAAAGTCAGCTCGATAAATCATTGTAATTCCCTGATCCAAATCGTTCAATTGGCAAAAACCTTGTCTTTTTAAGCAATTTTCAATTGAAACCTGTCTTAAAACTTGCGACAAAATTCTTATCTTCGCAAAGCAACAATCTTACTCAATTAATAGAGATAGAATGTACATCATTGTGAATCAGCTAAAAACAACAACAATTCATGGAACCAAATATAATTTCCATCATCATAGGTGTGTCCGCCCTTACAGTGGGTACCATCCTAGGTAAATTCTTCTTTGCAAAAAATACCAAAAAAACCATTGAAGAAGCGGCAGTAGAAGCAAAAAAAATCATTGCTGATGGCCAATTACAAGCAGAAAACCTCAAGAAAGAAAAGCTATTAGAAGCTAAAGAAAAGTTCGTTCAACTTAAGGCGGACCATGAAAGAGACGTACTTCAACGCACTCAAAAGCTTAGTGAATCAGAGAATCGCGCTAAACAAAAAGAACAAAGTATTAGTCAAAAAGAAGCGAATCTTGATAAACAGACGAAAGAGAATGACACAATCAAAGACAATCTTAATCGTCAGATAGAGCTAGTTAATAACAAGAGAACTGAACTTGAAAAACATCAAGAAGAACATATCCGCAGATTGGAGAAAGTAGCGGGTCTTTCTGCTGAAGATGCTAAAGCACAGCTGATTGAGAGTTTGAAGCAAGAAGCTCAAACCAAAGCCATCGCAATTCAACAAGAAATTATAGAAGAAGCAAAACAAAAGGCCAATAAAGAAGCCAGAAAGATTGTTATTCAAACCATACAAAGAACTGCTGCCGAACAAGCTATTGAGAACTCAATCACTGTTTTTAATTTAGAAAGTGATGAAATAAAAGGATCAATTATTGGTCGTGAAGGAAGAAACATCAGAGCAATAGAAGCTGCTACTGGCGTAGATTTGATCGTTGATGATACTCCTGAAGCCATCGTCTTATCTTCATTTGATCCATTGCGTAGAGAAGTGGCGCGTCTTTCACTACAAAGATTGGTATCTGATGGCAGAATACATCCAGCACGTATCGAAGAAGTAGTTGAAAAAACAAAACGTCAGCTCGATGACCAGGTAATGGAAATTGGTGAAAGAACTGTGATGGAACTAGGTGTTCATGGACTTCATAAAGAATTAATCAGAATGGTTGGCCGTATGCGTTTCCGTTCTTCATACGGACAAAACCTATTGATGCATAGTAGGGAAACAGCCAACCTTTGCTCAATCATGGCTGCAGAACTTGGTATGAATCCAAAGTTGGCAAAACGTGCAGGGCTATTACATGATATAGGAAAGGTTCCCGATGAAGAAACTGAATTAAGCCATGCGCTACTTGGTGCCAAACTAGCTGAAAAATACGGTGAAAATCCAGCTGTGGTTAATGCAATTGGGGCGCATCACGATGAAATGGAAATGAAGTTTGTGATTTCTCCTATTATTCAGGCCTGCGATGCGATTAGCGGAGCAAGACCAGGAGCTAGAAGGGAAATCATGCAACAATACATTCAACGTATTAAAGACCTTGAAAATCTTGCATTAGGATACCCAGGAGTAGAAAAAGCATATGCCATCCAAGCAGGTAGGGAATTGAGGGTGATTGTAGAAGCAGACAAAGTATCTGATGGAGATAGCGATAAATTAAGTTTTGAAATTGCACAGAAAATTCAAGAGGAAATGACTTTCCCTGGGCAAATTAAAGTTACTGTTATTAGAGAGAAAAGAGCGGTAAACATCGCTAGATAATATACCAATAACTTATTGATAATGAGAGAGCTACAGGTTAAATTCCTGTAGCTTTTTTCTTTTGGATCAATTATCTACGAGCAAGAAAACAACTAGTTCAAGCAGCAATAAAATACTTTCGAAACTTTTCAATTGTAAACTTTAAATTGTAAACTTTTCTACCTACCTTTGCCGTCCGTTAAAATTATAAGAATATGAACGCAATTGATTTTGTTCATGAGCAGTTGACAAAGAAGCCAACGCTTCCAGCTTTTAAAGCTGGCGACAACATTACTGTAAACTATAAAATTGTAGAAGGCAATAAGGAGCGTATCCAAAGTTTCAAAGGAGACGTCATTAAATGCCAAGGGGTAGGATCTACCGCAACCTTTACTGTACGTAAAATCAGTGATGGAGTTGGAGTAGAGCGTCTGTTCCCTATATACTCTCCAAATATTGAAAGCGTTGTGCTAAACAAAGTTGGTCGTGTAAGACGCGCTAAGCTGTACTTTTTACGTGAAAGAAGTGGAAAAAGTGCACGTATCAAGGAAAAGAGAATGGCTGTTGGGACCAAAAAGAAATAAATTATATAAATATATTATATACAACGGGTTACTAAAAAAGCGAGAATTTGATTCTCGCTTTTTTACTGTTTAACAAGTCCTTTATGCGATTTCATTGGATTGTTTGAAAATCTTTTTATAACTTTATTAAATAAAATTAGACATATGGGAGACTTATTTGCACCGCAACATTTAATAATAATCCTACTTATTATTGTGTTATTGTTTGGAGGAAAGAAAATACCAGAATTAATGCGTGGGTTAGGAAAGGGTATTAGAGAATTCAAAGATGCTAAAGACAATGTTAAAAGAGAAATCGAGACAAGCGTCAATGAAGATAAAGATGCGACTAAAAATATTTCTTAACTTCTTTGAGGAATATCGACTTAAATAAAATGTCACTTTATTTAAGTGACATTTTATTTTAAAATATTTACCATTTTTCTTTCTCTATATTAATGAATTTTTTCAAAAAAAAAACAGACTCAGTAAAGAGTTCAGAGATGTCTTTTATAGAGCACATCGACGATCTTAGAAAACATCTTTTCAGATCCGTCATCGCTATTATCATAGGAGCAATTCTAATAGCTATTTGTAATGATTTTATTGTAAAGAAGATATTAATGGGTCCTACCCATGCTGATTTCCCTACGTATATTTATTTATGTAAACTAGGAAACTTTTTAGGTTTTGAAAATACACTTTGTCTAGAGCATATTAATATCAAAATGCAAAGCAATGTAGTTGCAGGGCAATTTAATATTTTTTTAAACATTGTTT
>CANFJP010000037.1 GCA_947447485.1 Chitinophagaceae bacterium | reverse complement strand
GCTGTAGCAGCTTCTATAGCAGGTATTGTTTCAATATTCAGCGCCAGCACCATTTCGTTTTTTAGTAACAATAAAAACAATAACATCAAGCCTTTAGTTGAAAAATTAAAAGAGCAAGATGATAAATACAAAAAACTAGAAAAAGAAATTGGCAAACTAAATACCAATTCTCTAACTCCTAAGATAGTTAAGCCAAGACTAGAAAGTAAATTCAGGGCCACCGGATTTTTAATTGATGCAAATAACAATTTCATTGTTACAAATGCCCATGTGCTAAACGAAGCGCCCCATCAACTAGTTATTGAAAACAGCAAAGGAGATCAATTTAAAGCCATCTCTGTTTATGTTAATACAGAGAATGATTTAGCTATTATCAAAGTGATTGACGAAGACTTTAAACGACTTCCTGCCCCACCCTATAGTATAAGAAAAGGACATACTGATTTAGGAGAACAAATTTATACGCTGGGCTTTCCAAAGCAAGAAATTGTTTATGGAGAAGGATATGTGAGTGCAAAAAATGGCTACAACATGGATAGCGTTTATTGCCAACTTAGTACATCAGTAAATGAAGGGAATAGCGGCTCTCCAGTAATCAATAAAAGAGGGGAAGTAATTGGCATTATATCAAGTAGAGAAACCAATGCAGAGGGAGTGGTATTCGCAGTAAAATCATCCAATGTATATAATGCAATTGAAGAAGTTAGAAAAAACAAAGAATATGAAAAAATAAGGGTCACTTCAAATCCTTCTCTTAAAGGAACAGATAGAGTTGGTCAAATTAAGAAAGTGGAAGATTATATATTTATGATTAAAGGCAACTAACCCACCCATTATAATAGAAAAAAAGGCAATGATTTATCATTGCCTTTTTAAATTCACCTAATAAATATTATTTCCACAAACAGGGAGGATAAACTTTTTCATGAATCAACGCTTCAATGCTTTGTTTAACCCCAGCTGCATCTTCTTTATATGTTACTCCAAACCATTGAGCAGTGGTAGGAATCACTTTGATTGAGTTCCCACTATTTTTAATAAACGAATCTGCAATAATTGGAATAAAAAATTCAGATTTAGGATTGGTACCATTTGCCACCACAAAATCAACAAACAACTGATTAGCTAATTTAAAAACACTTGGGTGGAAACACCAGAAATTCATTGAAACGCTTGACGATCCGCTTACTTCGATATTCTGTCCATCTTCTTCAAAAACGACCTTATCAATGTCTTTATAAATTTTGGTACGCTCATTAATAGAAATCAAATTATTAGCAGCATCAACCTCGCATACGCCTCTGCTCACCGTTCCATGACTGCTCAATGTTTTATCTAATTGATACCCCACTATTGAAAAAGTATTTTCATTGCAATTGCTTTTTAAAAAATCGCTTGCTTTTACAAAAGCATCCGGTCCATAATAATCATCTGCATTGATAACCGCAAAAGGCTCGTTTACAATTGATGAGGCACACAATATGGCATGGCCCGTTCCCCAAGGCTTTGTTCTTTCCTTCAAAACACTTGAATCCTGAACAAAAGAATCCAACTCTTGATATACATAATCAACAGAAATTTTATCCTTTAGCTTGTCTCCAAATGTTGCTTTAAAATTTTCTGCAAAATCCTTTCGGATGATAAAAACAACCTTACCAAACCCCGCGTTGATCGCATCGTAGATTGAATAATCCATAATCGTTTCTCCACAAGGGCCAAAACCTTCCGTCTGCTTCATACTTCCATAACGACTAGCCATTCCTGCAGCCAATATCAATAATGTGGGTTTCATAATGAAATAAGTTGATTTAAATTTATATTTGAATCTTTCAAGTTGTAAAAATAGCACAAACCATCTTAAATATTACAATATTGCTTTCGGACCATTCACTTCAATTAGATAAACTGCAAAGCCCCCTATTTAATGAGTATGGAGTGTCGATGTATGTTGTCAGATTAGATCTCATTCATCCAATTATATCGGGAAATAAAATTTTCAAGCTGCATTATTATATAAAAGAAGCACTAGAAACAATTGATAAAAAAGTGGTCACTTTTGGTGGCGCCTTCTCTAATCATTTGGTGGCGACTGCATATTGTTGTCAATTGCTGGGAATCAAATGCATAGGCATTGTTCGAGGAGAAAGGCCTGGAATACTTTCTCACACTTTAATGCATTGTTTAGATTATGGAATGGAACTTGAATTCATTTCAAGAACTGACTATAAAAAATCTGAGCAAAATTACAACTATATTAAAGAGCAATACAACGATTGCCTCATTATTCCTGAAGGAGGATTCAGTCATCTCGGAGCAAAGGGCGCCGCAAAAATAATGGACAATGAAGCATTGCATTCAGCAACGCATATTTGCACGGCGGTAGGTACAGCCACTACATTGGCAGGCATTGTATTGAATGCAACGCATAGTCAAGAAATCATTGGCATTCCCGTTATTAAAAACATGGAAGACCTGTGGGATAGACTGCCCTATTTAATAAACGATTCTACAAAAAAGACTCCTTCCATTTTTAATGATTATCATTTTGGAGGGTATGCAAAAAAGACAAATGAACTAATTGATTTTATGAATGAATTTTATACTGAATTCAACATTCCTACCGACTTTGTATATACAGCAAAGATGTGCTATGGCGTAATAGATAAAATTCGTGAAGGATACTTCCCCAAAGGAAGTGAAATATACTGCCTTCATACAGGCGGCTTACAAGGAAACGCATCGCTTCCAAAAGGAACTTTAGTTTTTTAATTCATTGCACATCCCTCTATATTTGCATAATCAATGTTTAAAAGAGTCTCTTTTAAACATGCCTAATATCACATGAAGAAAATCAATATTTTATTTTTTTTATTTCAATTGCTATTTCATGTATACTCCTATGCACAAAATACACTTCCTGCTATCAGTGTAAACAATCTAAATGGAAAAATTATTGTAAGCTGGCTGAATGATTATGAAAAACCAGTTTCTAATATCTTAATACAACGCTCATACGACAGTTTAAGAAATTTTAAAACAATTGGGACGGTATTAAATCCTACGAATAAAGAGAACGGGTACCCTGATAACAATCCGCCCTATAGCAAAATGTATTATCGAGTGTCTGTATTATTCGAAGGAGGCAGTTATGAAATTGGACCATCCGCCACTCCTTTTAGGGAAGCCCCCCCACTACCACCATTCATTAAAATTGAAGAGCCTATTATTGTAATGCCTCCGTCCATTCCAATCGTTGAAAAAAAGAAAGACACGGTCGCTATTATTAAGAAAGACCCCATTGCTATTATAAAAAAAGATACCATTGCTTCGCTCGAAAGAGAAGAAAAAGTAATTGTAAATAAACCCGAAACAATAGAGCAAATTGACTCTTTGAAAAGAACAGACATTGAGGATCAACAAAAAATAACCAACCACCCATTTATAATAAATAAATCAATAGACTCATCCATGGTGTTGCGTCTAAGAAATTCGGTAGAAACCAATTACCCAAGCAATCGAGTTTTTACAGGCAAACAAAACAGCTTAATCATACATCTTCCTGCCGCCCTTTTTAAAAGATATGACATTAAATTCTTTAATGAAGAAAGTGCTCCTATTTTTGAAATTAAAAATATAAAGGAAGATTACTTAATCATAGAAAAAGAAAACTTCGTTCACTCAGGCTGGTTCTATTTCGAAATATATGAAGACGGCAAATTGATAGAAAAAAATAAGTTTTTGATTCCAAAAGAAATTAAGAATAATAAGTAGCTATATAAATTCAACCTCGAATACTTTTGCAAAATTCAATTTGAATTTTTCTTTCAACTCATTCAAATCTATTTTTCTTCCTAATTCTTTTTCAATAGAAGTAACTTGTTTGTTTTGAATACCGCAAGGAATGATGTTATTAAAATAACTTAGATCCGTATTTACATTGAGCGCAAATCCATGCATTGTAACCCAACGGCTACATCGCACACCAATAGCACAGATTTTTCGCTCTTTCCCAGTCATGTCAGGATTAATCCAAACCCCCGTTTCCCCCTTGCTACGTTCTCCAACGATTCCATAATCAGCAATGGTTAAAATAACGGCTTCTTCAATATTTCTAAGATATTTTCCTATGTCTGTATAAAATTTCTCCAAATCCATGATTGGATATCCTACGAGTTGCTGAAGCCCATGAAAAGTAATATCTCCTCCTCTATTGGTACGAAAGAATTCAATCCCATTTTGTTTCATTTCGCTATCGCTCAGTAATACATTGGCTACATTACCACTTTTACCTAAAGTGTATACTGGCGTATGCTCACAAAGAAGTAAATGATGCTTAGTAGGCAAATCAATGGGGAGAACAGCAGGTGATGTATTTCGAGCCTGACTTTTAATAGTTACATTCTCCTGCAACAGATTTTCCTGGTAATCCCAGGCCGTTTTATAATCCAAAATTCCAAGATCAGTAAAGATCACTTGTTGCTTATCCAATGCTTTGTTTTAATTTGCAAAAATAATGGAAAGAAGGGACATGGATTTTTAAACTATCAACTTTACAAAATGCAAAAAGATACGGAAGAAGAATCATCAGAATCGGAAGAACTATTTGAAAGACTATCTATTACCATTGACAAGGGCCAAGAGCCCATTCGTATTGACAAATATCTGATGGCTAGAGTGGAAGGTGCTACCCGAAATAAAATCCAACAAGCCATTGAAAATGAGCTTGTATTGGTTAATGAAAAGCCAATAAAAAATAATTACAAGATAAAAGGAGGCGATAAAGTAATTATATACGATACCAATACCCCTGAAACATCAGAAATCATCCCACAAAATATCCCTCTGGATATTGTTTACGAAGATGAAGATCTATTTATTGTAAACAAACCTGTAGGAATGGTGGCACATCCAGGTAGTGGTAATCCTGATAAAACATTACTCAATGCAGCGGCTTACCACCTAAAAGCGCAATCAACTAATGAAGAGGAAAACGAATTACCCAGATATGGTCTTGTACATAGAATAGATAAAAATACCAGTGGACTCATTGTAATGGCTAAAAAGCAAAAAGCAATGAGCGAATTGGCTAAACAATTCTTTGACCACACTGTACATCGTAGATATGTGGCATTGGTGTGGGGTAATTTTGATGAAGAAGAAGGCACAATCGTAGCGCATGTAGGACGCCACCAGCGCCTTAGAAAGCTTTTTACCGCATATCCTGAGGGAGAACATGGAAAAGATGCTATTACCCATTATAAAGTGCTGGAACGCTTTAATTATGTAACACTAGTTGAATGTAGACTAGAAACGGGTAGAACGCATCAAATAAGAGTACACATGCAATACATCGGTCACCCTTTGTTTAATGATGATTTTTACGGAGGCGACAGAATTGTAAAAGGGACTGTTTATACAAAATACAAGCAATTTGTTGAAAATTGTTTTAGCATCTGTCCAAGACAAGCACTTCATGCAAAAGAATTAGGATTCATTCATCCCTCCACAAAAAAAGAAACTCTTTTTACTAGTGAGCTTCCTGAAGACATGCATCAGCTTATTGAAAAATGGAGAAAGTACAGCCAATTTAAAAATGCAGAAGAATAATAATGACCGAAGCTTTTGGACCCGATCCACAAATACTCATACAATTAATATCCATTAAAATGCCTTTCGGAAAATATAAAGGAACCACTTTATATAAACTTCCAGTAAGTTATCTTGAATGGTTTAATAGAAAAGGATTCCCTAATGGGAAAATGGGCATTCTTTTAAAAACGTTGTATGAAATAAAATTAAATGGACTTGAATCGATACTAGAAGAGCTAAAAAAGATGCAACAAAATAATTGATTAATCAAAATCAAATAAGGTAGCAGTGAATACTCCCCGCTCTCTTCTTTTAAAAATCGCCTTCCAATTGCCATTGTATCTAATTAATGAAGGCACTAATAGATGATTCACTCTAGTCATTTGGACTTCCATATTCACTTTGAAATCGTATAAGCCCGCATCAAAACTTAAGGAATAATTTCTTGCAACTACTTCGAACGTACTATCATCAAACCAAGTGGTCATTTCATCTACTACTACGTGATTCTCATTGCCGGATTTTACTTTTTGTTTAAATACATAACAACTGGTTTTATTGTAAAAATCCATATCAATCGTCATGTCATAATGCTGAGCAATGTCATTATCAAAGATGGCCGTTTTATTAGATAGAAAAGGAATCCCATCGATTCTATGACCAGGATTAAAAAATAACATTTTCAATTGCTGCTTGTGTTTTTCCATCCCCGAGGTTCCTTTAGTAGAAAAATCTGTATTGCCTACTATATTTGTTTCACCACATATTCTTCCTTTTGTAAAAAACAAGGAAGCATACATCTGAGCGGTATAATAATTCAATTCATTTCGATTATACATATCACCCCAAACAGTCTCGTCAATGATTTGCATCGACCTACAGTGGTTATCGATTCGCTGTTTGGTTTGATTGTGCAAGGAAGCCTGCAATCCGCCATTTTTGTTGAGCATTCGAATGTCATTGATTGCAGAAAAATTTAAAACACGAAGATTCTTAAAAGCCTTATAATAACTGGTGTCATTTTTAATTCGATTAATAAAGGAAGAAACATTTAGCCTTGAGTCAATAACAACTTCTTTAAGCAACACAATGTTGCCATCAATATTCACCATTGAATCTTTAGCAGACTGAGAAAATCCTAGAAGTGAATTGAAAAGAAAAAGTGCAAACAAAGCATATTTCATAAAATGCTTCTTAAGATTATTTGGGGAAGACCATGCGATAATCAACATTCATTTTGCCTTTGGTAATATCGTCAAGTTTTCTACGAAGCAAAGTTTTCTTTAAAGGAGAAATATAATCAATAAAAAGTTTTCCGTCTAAATGATCGTACTCATGTAAAATAATCCTAGCCGTTAAGCCATTGAATGTTTTGCGATGAGGCTTAAAATTTTCATCTACAAAATCGAGCGTTACCGATTCTTGTCGTACAACATCTTCTCTTATTTTAGGTATACTCAAGCATCCTTCATTGTAAGCCCACTCATCTCCCTCCAACTGTACAATATGAGCATTGATAAAAACTCCTTTTACCCCAGGCTCATCAGCATAAGTACCGCGTTCATCCTCTTCCTGATTGGCGAAAATTTGTTCACTGTCTAATACAAATAATCTAATCTCTTTGTTGATTTGAGGTGCAGCCAATCCTACGCCATTGCTATTGTACATCGTTTCCGTCATGTCAGCAGTTAGCTTCTCTAGGCCTGAATATTCAGGAGTGATGTCTGCACAAACTTTCCTGAGTATCGGTGAACCATAAGCCACAATGGGTAAAATCATTCTGAAGAATTATAAGATTATTTTAAACTTCCTTTCCATCTACAAAGGTAGCAGATATGAACTGAATAGGCAACCCGTTTATCGAAAAATCAACTACTAATTATAAAGCATTTAACAATTAACTAATGCTTTGTAGGTATTCTTGCAGCATAATGGTAGCGGCTATTTCATCTATAATTTTCTTATCTCTTCGGTCTTTTTTCTTCATCCCCATCTGCAGCATAGCATCTTTTGCCATTTTGGAAGTATATCTTTCGTCTACATCAATCACAGGCATAGTAGGAAATTCTTTTTTTATTTTTTCGATTGCTTTTTTTGCCAATGGAGTGCCATGCGTATCAGACTCGTCCCAGTTTTTAGGCAAGCCAACAATAATTAGTTCCACTACTTCTGCTACAATATACTTTTTAAGAAAAGGAATAAGATCGGGAGAAGAAATGGTAGTGAGGCCAGTTGCAATAATTTGCAAAGGATCTGTTACAGCGATGCCTGTTCTCTTTCCGCCGTAATCTATTGCTATGATTCTTGCCATTTTATTACACTCGGTTTTGTTAGTTGAATATTAAATCAATGATCACCAATATTGAAAAAACAACAGAAGCTATCCCATTGGCCGTCATAAAAGCTACATTCACCCTAGTTAAGTCATTTGGCTTCACAATGGCATGTTGATAAATAAGCATACCAACAAATAATAATACTCCTATCCAATAATAAATACCAACATCGCCATAATATCCTGCATACATTACACCCATGGCTGACAATACATGTAACAATTCGGATATTCTAAGAGCCTTTGCTTTCCCTAATGCAGCTGGAATAGAATGTAATTTATTTACTTTATCAAAATCTTCATCTTGTAAAGCATAAATAATATCAAATCCACTTACCCAGCACAATACCACCAATGAAAACAACATGGGCAATACATTAAATTGACCTACTACTGCTAAATACGCTCCTATTGGAGCCAAGCTAAGTCCAGCGCCTAAAACCAAATGACACAGAGAAGTAAATCTTTTTGTGTAACTATAAAAGATAATTACAAACAAAGCAACAAAGCTCAGATAAAAACAAAGTGAATTAATCAGCCAAGAACAAAAAACAAATAATATAGAACAAAGAATTGTAAAAAGCAATGCATGATTGGCTTTTATCAGCCCGGCAGGTATTTCTCTAATTGCTGTACGCGGATTTTTTGCATCAAATTCTTTATCTAAATATCGATTGAATGCCATGGCTGCACTTCTAGCAAAAATCATACAGCCAATTATTAATAGAAGCTTTTTTATTACATCTATTTGTCCGACTGAACCATCAATAAGCAATTTCTTATACCCCAGAAAAAAACCAATGAATGCAAAAGGCATCGCGAAGATGGTGTGAGAGAATTTAATTAGTGAAAGGTATTTCTTAATGTGTTGCATCGAATTATTTGGTGATTACAATGATTGTTTCATTCGTCCTCTAATAATTTCCCACAATACAACTCCGGCAGCAGTGGAAATATTTAATGAATGTTTCATTCCTAATTGCGGAATTTCGATACATCCGTCGCAGCGCAAAATAGTTTCTTGCTCTACTCCGGTTACTTCATTTCCAAAAATAACAGCGATTTTTTCTGCTGGATTGAATTCTATTTTTTCAAGGGAAAGACTATTGGTTACTTGCTCTACCGCATACACTTTATATCCATTTAATTTAAGGTTATTAATGGCTTCTGTAGCATCAGAAAAAAATTGCCAATCAACCGTATCTTCGGCCCCAAGGGCTGTTTTTCTAATTTCCTTATGAGGAGGCTTGGCGGTATAGCCTGTTATGTAAATGGATTCGAGAAGGAAAGCATCTGCAGTCCTAAAAACACTTCCAACATTATATGCGCTGCGAATATTTTCAAGCACCGCAATTACGGGCGTTTTATCAGAACGCTTAAATTCTTCCACACTCTTACGATTCAATTCCGTCATGCTTAATTTCTGCATGACACAAAGGTACATCAAGAAAATAGGATAACAGAATCAAGAAATAATTAGGCAGTTTCTTTTTGAGTTTTATTGACTGCAGCATTAGCTCTTTTTTCAGAAAACAATTTAGCCGCCTTAATAAAATGAACGAATAAAGGATGGGGATTCTCTACCGTGCTCTTCAATTCTGGATGATATTGAACGCCTATAAAAAAAGGATGATTCTTTAACTCTACAATTTCTACCAGATTATTTGACGGATTCTTTCCACTTGGAATAAGCCCCGCATTGATAAAGTCGTTTAAGTAATTGTTGTTAAACTCCCAACGATGACGATGTCTTTCGCTGATAGAATTGCTTTGATATATTTGATTGGCTAATGAACCTTTTTCTATTGTGCATTCATAAGCTCCCAGCCTCATTGTGCCACCTTTGTTTTTAACTTTCTTTTGTTCTTCCATTAAAGCAATCACTGGGTGGGAAGTTGATACATCCATTTCTGTAGAATGCGCCTTCCCCCATCCCATCACATTTCTTGCATATTCAATCACAGCCATTTGCATACCCAAACAAATCCCAAAGAAGGGCAACATGTTTTCACGAGCATATTTAACCGCCTCAATTTTACCTTCTACTCCTCTAGCCCCAAATCCTGGAGCAACCAATAAAGCATCTAAGTCTTTTAGCTTCTCGTTTACATTGTCTTTTGTAAGAAATTCACTATGTATATTAACTACTTGCACTTTACAATCATTGATTGCTCCGGCATGAATGAATGCTTCCAAAATAGACTTATACGCATCTTGTAATTCAACGTATTTGCCTATCAAGCCAACGGTAACTTTATTTTTTGGACTAGATAATTTATCAAGAAAAGTCCTCCATTTGCCCAGTTCAGGTGCAGAGTAGCCGTTAATTTGTAGTTTTTTCAACACAATAACATCTAGGCCTTCATCTAACATTTTTAGTGGGACTTCATAAATAGTATTAGCATCTATAGCTTCAATTACCGCATTGGGTTTCACGTTACAGAATAATGCAATTTTTCTTTTTATTTCATCATTTAACGGATGTTCTGTTCTGCACACAATCACATTGGGATGAACGCCTTCCTGACTCAACAGACGCACACTATGTTGTGTAGGCTTTGTTTTCAGCTCTTTTGCAGCCTTTAAGTAGGGTATCAATGTTAGATGAACAATTAAGCAATCTTCTTCTGGTAATTCCCATTGAATTTGTCTTACCGCTTCTACAAATGGCAAACTTTCAATATCTCCGACTGTTCCGCCCAGTTCTGTTATAACAATATCAAACTTATTGCTATCACCCAATAACATCATTCTACGTTTAATCTCATCCGTTATATGCGGTACTACTTGCACTGTTTTTCCAAGATAATCCCCTTGTCTTTCCTTGTTGATTACCGTTTGATAAATACGACCTGTTGTAACATTGTTTGCCTGAGAGGTAGGTGTATTTAAAAATCTTTCGTAATGCCCTAAATCAAGATCCGTTTCTGCGCCATCATCTGTAACATAACATTCTCCATGTTCATAAGGATTAAGCGTTCCTGGATCTACATTGATATAAGGATCAAATTTTTGAATAGTAACTTTCAGTCCTCGACTTTGCAATAGTTTTGCAAGTGAAGCTGCAATGATTCCTTTTCCTAATGAAGATGTAACGCCTCCGGTTACAAAAATGTATTTGGCCATTTTAATATAAATTAATCAAAACAAATAAAAAATCAATAACAATCAACTACTCAGTAATTATGGTTAAATATAATTACCAGTAATTGCTCATTTTGACCACAAAAATTAAATCAAATTTGACCGAGGAAAGAGAACTTTAAATCCTAGAGGTCGTGTAAAGATAAGAGGTTTTTTTGGGAGGATAAAATTTGATTAAAATATTTTTTATTCTGTCAGAACTGCATCCTTTAAAATATCGCTAATAGCGTTTCGATATAGGCCTTCCCACACACTTACAGCTCCCCAATGGGCGTTATTAACTACCACATTCTTTTCAATTACATTGCCTAGCAAAAGGAATGGAACATCTTGATTATTCATGAAGGAATTGAATGCATCCAAAGCCGCCCGATCAACAGACACCATCACTCTTCCTTGTGCTTCGCCAAACCAAAATGCATCTTCTCTGATATTATTAATTGCCTGACTGACTTCAAAGCCAAGCGAACGATTAAAAGCACTTTCCATTAAGCTGATCATAAGGCCTCCATCACTAAGATCATGTGCAGAAACTATTAATTTACTTTTAATAAGCTTCAATATCAATTGTTGCATATTAAACTCTTCTTGTAAGTTGAAATACGGACAAGGAGAAAACTCTTCTCCAATAATCTTGTGCAAATATTCAGAAGATCCAATATCATTTTTTTGGTGTCCAATAAGAAAAATTGCATCCCCCACATTTTTGAAATCCATCGTCATTTTATCATCCACTGTTTCCAATAAGCCCACCATACCAATGGTAGGAGTAGGATATACAGGACCTTCAGGTGATTGATTATAGAAACTTACATTGCCGCCTGTTACAGGAGTATCAAAATACCTGCAAGCTTCCCCCATTCCCTTAACGGCTTGAACAAACTGATAATACACTTCTGGGTCGTAAGGATTACCAAAATTTAAACAGTTGGTAACTCCAAGGGGTTGCCCTCCACTACATACAATATTCCTTGCTGCTTCTGCCACAGCAATCATCGCTCCCTTATAAGGATCGGCAAAAACATAACGACTATTGCAATCGGTTGTTAATGCGAGTGCTTTATTGGTTGGCTTAGCTATTACTATTGCCGCATCACTTGGTGCATTTGTATTGGTATTTCCAGCGCCCACCATGCTATCATATTGCTCATATACCCAATGTTTACTGGCAATATTTGGTATGGCAATAAGCTGTTCAGTTATTTTTCTAATATTAGAGGGCAGGGCAATATGATCTAGATTAAACGATTCGTTTTTTTGAAGATAAGCAGGCTTTACATACTCACGTTCATACTGAGGCGCTCCTCCTCCTAAAACCAATTCATTCGCCGGAATCAATGCTTCTTCTACCCCATTCATATAAAAATGCAACAATCCATCATCCGTCACTTCTCCAATGTCACTACAAGGAAGATCCCATTTTTCAAATACGGCGAGTACTTCTTGTTCACTTCCCTTTTTTACAACAAGCAACATTCTTTCCTGACTTTCACTAAGTAATAATTCCCAAGCCTTCATCCCTTGTTGCCTGGTAGGAACTTTATCTAAATGAATAATCATCCCTGCATTTCCTTTTGCACTCATTTCGGCAGTAGAGCAAATAATTCCTGCAGCACCCATATCTTGCATACCCACTACTGCACCGGTTTGTATGACTTCTAGACAAGCTTCCAATAATTTTTTTTCTTGAAATGGATCGCCCACTTGAACAGCAGGCAAATCTTCTGCACTGTCTTTTGTTATTTCTGCACTTGCAAAAGATGCTCCACCAATGCCATCCTTTCCGGTGGCACTGCCAACAAAAAAAACTGGATTCCCTTTGCCTTCCGCAGTAGCAGAAACGGTTTCGCCATTTTTTACAATACCTACGCTCATCGCGTTAACTAACGGATTGGTATGATAGCATTTTTCAAAATATATTTCTCCTCCAACAGTGGGAACACCAAAACAATTTCCATAATGACCAATTCCATGAACAACGCCTGCAAGTAAATGCTGTGTTTTAGCATCTTGTAAATTTCCAAAACGAAGTGAATTTAAAGACGCAATTGGCCTAGCTCCCATGGTAAAAATATCTCTATTGATTCCTCCTACTCCGGTAGCCGCCCCCTGAAATGGCTCAATAGCTGAAGGATGATTGTGAGATTCTATTTTAAACACTACCCCAAAACCATCTCCAATATCCATCAATCCGGCGTTCTCCTCCCCAGCTTTCACCAACATTTTTTCTCCATCCCTTGGCAAGGTTTTTAACCATTTTATGGAATTCTTATAACTACAATGTTCGCTCCACATGCCACTAAAAGCACACAGCTCGGTGAAGTTTGGCGTGCGTCCTAGCTTCACTTTAATAAGTTCAAATTCTTCTTCAGTAATTCTTAATTGAGCAGCAGCTTTTGCATTAATTTCCATGGCTTTGGCAAGATAAATATGTGAGAGTATAAAGATAATTACAATGAAAAATTAATTAATAAATGAAAGAAGCATACATTTTAACCAACTTCCCACATGAAGCTTTTCAGAATAAATACCCAGCACATTCAGCTTACAATAACAGTTAAATCAATGGAATTGATAATACATATTACAATATTATATATATATTATATTTATTCACTTTTTATCATATTTGAGCAATTACTATATTAAGAATCTTGTTTTTAAGTATAAACTACTTTAATATTGTGTATAAATTTGAAAAATATGAGTTTATTACGATTTACTGCAATTAAAAATATAGCTAAGAATGCCATTACGTATGATGTAAAAGCATCAGAAAAAATCACCACTATATTTAATGAAAATGTATTTACAATTAAAACGGCACGCCACTATTTAAGTGATGATGCATACAAAAGCCTGGTGGCATCTTCTGCAAGTGGAAAAAAAATTGATCGTGCAATGGGCAGCAATATTGCCAACGGATTGAAGGCATGGGCCGAAGAAAAAGGAGTTACCCATTTTACGCATTGGTTTCAACCACTAACAGGATTATCAGCAGAAAAACATGATTCTTTTTTTACACTCAAAGGCGACGGAACTCCTATTCAAGAATTTGAAGGAGCTGCATTGATTCAACAAGAACCAGATGCGTCCTCTTTTCCAAGCGGTGGACTAAGAGCAACATTTGAAGCACGTGGCTACACAGCATGGGATCCCTCCTCTCCTGCTTTTATCATGGAAACCGGACAAGGAAAAACACTTTGCATTCCTACCATATTTGTTTCGTATACAGGAGAATCGCTTGACACAAAAACACCTCTTCTAAAAGCTGTAGTAGCGCTAGACAAAGCCGCAGTAGATGTTTGCCAGTACTTTGATAAGAACGTATCCAAAGTAAATGCAACACTGGGATGGGAACAAGAGTATTTTGTAATCGACGCAGGATTAGCTACTGCAAGACCTGATTTACTTTTAACCGGACGCACTGTTTTTGGGCATGCCCCAGCAAAAGGACAACAATTAGACGATCATTATTTTGGTGCAATACCTGAACGCATATACGCTTTTATGAGAGATTTCGAAATGGAATCCTACAAACTGGGCATCCCCTTGCGCACACGACACAACGAAGTAGCCCCTGCTCAATTTGAATGTGCGCCCATCTATGAAGAAATGAATTTAGCTGTTGATCACAACACATTGTTGATGGATATCATGACGCGCGTAGCAAAAAGACATAATCTAATTGTACTGCTTCACGAAAAACCTTTCGCTGGAATCAATGGAAGCGGCAAGCACAATAACTGGAGCATGAGTACAGATACAGGTGTCAATCTTTTAGCTCCCGGCAAAACACCCAAGACAAACTTGATGTTTCTGACCTTTTTCGTAAATACCATTAAAGCGGTCCACGATTACGCAGAATTGATTAGGGCTTCCATTGCTAGTGCTGGCAACGACCATCGACTTGGCGCAAACGAAGCGCCTCCGGCTATCATTTCAATATTTATCGGAAAATATCTTACGGATGTTTTGAATCAAATTGAAAAAAGAGTGGGCGGTAATTTCGATGAAACCGATGAAGCGATTTTAAAATTGGATATTCATAAAAGCATTCCTGAGCTAATGCTTGATAATACAGATAGGAACAGAACTTCTCCCTTTGCATTTACAGGAAATAAATTCGAGTTCCGTGCAGTAGGCTCTTCTGCTAATTGCGCAGGTCCTATGACTGTCTTAAATACGATCATGGCAGAAACCCTTAAAAAATTCAAAATTGAAGTGGATACTTTAATTGAAAAAGGTGAAAAGAAAGAAGTTGCCATCATGCAGACCATTCAAAAGTATATTGTGGATAGTAAAAAAGTACTCTTTGAAGGAGATGGATATAGCGAAGAATGGGAAAAAGAAGCAGCGAAAAGAGGATTACCCAATATTAAGACAACACCTATTTCATTAGATGCTTACCGCTCAGACAAAGCGAAGAAGCTATTCGAAGACAACCAAATTTACAATCACTTAGAGCTGGAAGCAAGACATGAAATTATGCTAGAAGCTTATATTAAAAAAGTACAAATCGAAGCAAGAGTGATGGGAGACTTGGCCACCACATTAATTATTCCAGCAGCATTAAAATATCAAAATATTCTAATTGAAAACATCAAAGGATTAAAAGATGCAGGTCTTAAATCAGACATGTTTGCTACACAAAAAGCCATCCTTGAGAAAATT